>JBKJOI010000444.1:0-13064 GCA_046595695.1 Haliangiales bacterium
CCCGCCGGGGCGCCCGGCCGCGCGGCCACCAGGCGCGCCCAGCGTGCGCGCGCCGCGTCCAGGTCGCCGGCCTCGGCGAGCACCGAGCCGGCCGCGTCGGGCCACTCGGACGACGCCGGCTCGAACGCCGCGATCGCGTCGAGGTACACGACCGCCGCGCGCGCCGAGCCGAGGTCCTCGGGCGACTCGGCGGCGGCCAGCGTCAGCGCCGCGGCGCGGCGCGCCAGGCTCGCGTCGTGCGGCCAGTCCTTGCGCAGCGCCAGCACATCCGGAAGCGCTGCCTCCTGGCGTGAGGCCCAGATCAGCAGATCCGCGCGCAGCAGCCGCGCCGCTCGTCCGCCGCCCTGATCGAGCTCGGCGATCGTCGCGCCTGCCTGGCCTTCCTGGGCGAGCTCGCCGACCAGGCGCGCGCGCAGGCCGTCGTCGAGCGCGGCGTAGCGGATGAGCAGGGCGCGCGCGGCCTTCGGGTCGCCGCCGGGGCGGCGGTCGTGCAGGGCCAGCAGCGCGTGCACGAAGCGCAGGCGGGAGGGAAAGCGATCGAGCGCCATGCGGTGGAAGGCCTCGTAGAACTTCGCGCGGTCCTTGCGCACGCCCTGCCAGTCCAGGCTGACCAGCTCGCCCAGGTAGCGCTCGGCCTCGCCGCCGGGTACCGACTGGATCACGCCGGCGAGGAAGCGCTGGAAGCTGGCGTCGCCCTCGTGGCGCAGCTTCCAGCGGGCCAGGCGCGCGCCGTAGGAGACGCCTGGGAAGCGCGCGATCGCGCGCTCGTAGACCCTCAGCTCCTCGTCGAAGAGCTTGCTCTGGGTCACGTAGTCGAGCAGGCGCTCGTAGGCGGCCGGGTCACCCGGGTGGCGCTCGACGCGCTTCCACAGCACGGCCACGACCTCGGTGCCGCGCCGCTCGCCGATGAGCACGCGCACGTACGCCTCGGTCGCGGCGGCGCCGGCTGCGGCGCCCCGCTGCTCGCCCAGCGCGATGGCGCGCGCGTACAGCTTGTCGGAGGCGGCGCGGTGGCCGAGCACGCGGCGCGCGTCGGCGCCGGCGAGCGCGACGTCGGTCGCCTCGGGCGCGCCCGGCCAGGCGGCCAGGAAGCGATCGGCGAGCGCGGCGGCCGCGTCCTCGCGCTTCCAGGCGCGGTGGTGGCCGATGACCGCGGCGGCCAGCGTGGCGACGCGCGCGCTCTTCGGCCAGCGCTTCCAGGCCTCGTCGAGGAGCTGCTCGGCGCGCGTACCGTTCTGCCAGGCGGTCATGACCCGGCTGACCTCGACGCCCAGGCCGCGCTCGCGCACGCGCTCGAGCACCAGGCTGGCCACGCCGCCGGGCAAGGACGGGCCGGTGTCCCAGCGGTCGGCGGCGAACGCGTCGAGCGGATCGAGCGGCGTCAGGCCGGTGCGGCCGAGGTCGGCGTAGAGCAGCAGCAGGGCGAGCTCGGTCAGCGCTTGCTGGCGGAGCGCGTCGGTCGTGGTCGGGCCGGCGGCGACCGCGTGGTACAGGCGCGAGGCCGACACCAGGTCGCCGGTGCGCGCGTGCAGCCGGGCGTAGAGCAGGATCTCGCCGTCACCGCGCGGCGGCCGGCCGCCCGCGCCCTCGAGCCTTGCGCGCGCCGCGGTCACATCGCCCAGGGCGACGTCCAGGTAGAAGAGCGGCACCAGGTCGGCGACCGTCGCGTTCGCGCTGGCCAGCCGGGTCTCGAGCCGCGCGCGCTCGCCCGCGAGGCGGCCGGTGCGCTCGAGCAGCGCGTGGAAGTCGGCATAGCGGCCCTCGACGTCGTCGGCGAGCGGCGCGGCGGCGAGCAGCCTGCGCCAGCGGGCGACCGCGGCGTCGAGCTTGCCGTCGCGCAGGTCGAGCAGCGCGGCGATCCGGGTGGTGGCGCGCGCATGCCCGGGGTTGGCCTTCTGCCAGCGGGCGAGCTCGGCGCGCGCGGCTGGGCGGTCGCCCTCGCCGTCGAGCTCGTCGACGAAGCGGCCGAGGCGCCCGGGATCGTCGGGGTAGAGCTCGACGAGCGCGCGGCGGTGGCGCAGGCGCTCGGCGGCGAACGCGGCGAGGCCGTGCGTGTCGATCACGGCGATGGCGCGCTGGTGCACGCGCTCGAGCTCGGCCACGCGGTCAGCGTCGGCGGCGCGCGGCGCCCCGGGCAGGAACAGCGCCTCGAGCTCGGCGAGCGCGATCAGCTCCCCGGCCGGGGAGGCGCGGCGCGCGTGGTGGTCGGCGAGGCCCCAGCGCGGCCAGGTGAGCCCGGGCGCGAGCGTGGCAGCCTCGCGCCAGGCGGCGCCCGCGGCGGTGAAGTCACCGGCGCGGTAGGCAGCCTCGGCCAGGAAGGCGCGCGCGGCCGCGCTCTGCGGGCGCGCGGTGACCACCGCCTGCATGCGCGCGAACGCGCCTTTGGCGCTGCGCGCCACCAGCGCCTCGCCGCCGAGCAGCGACTCGGTCGCCATGAACGCGGCCTCGATGGCGCGCCGCTCGTCGTCGGGGACATCGAGCGCGGCGGGCGGCAGCTCGGGCACGGACACCGACGCGCGCGCGCGCGGCGCGGCGGCGAGGAGCAGGAACAACGAGAGCGAGAGCCGTTGCAGCAAACGTTTCATCAGCGCACCACCGTGATCTCGATCGTCTCGACCGTCGTGTTGCGGGCGAAGTCCTCCGCCACGACGTGCACCGCGTACGTCCCCGCCGGCAGGTCCTCCGGCACCACCAGCTCACCCACCGAGGCCTTGCGTGCGCCGCTCCAGCGCACGTCGACGGCCGCGCCCTCGCCCAGGCGCGCGCTGATCCGGCGCACGTCGGCGTCGGCGCGCGCGGTCAGCTGCACGCGCTCGCCGGGCCGGACCACGCCGTGCGCGAGCTCGACCGCGAGGCCGGGCGGCGTCGAGTCGACGGTGAAGCGCTTGTCCTCGCGGAGCTTGCGCCCGCCGTCGTCGGTGAGCACGAGCGTGCAGGTGTAGTTGCCGTCCTGCATCCACGCCGGCGCCAGGAAGCGGGTCTCCCAGACGTCCTCGTCGGCGACGTGCTCGAGCGGGACCGTGAGGCCCCAGGGAAAGATCGCGACCACGCCGCGGATCTCGGCGCCGGTCTCGACGCGCAGGATGGGATCGCCGGCCTGGAAGTTGCGCGGGCGCAAGAGCGCGCGCGGCGCGGCGATGAACGAGGTGTAGGGCGTGACCAGGCGGAAGCGCTTGGCCAGCGCGATGATCTCGGTGATCCACTCGGCGCGCTCGCCGTCGAGGCGGATGCGGTCGAGCAGGTCGCGCACGCGCTGCGTGGCCCAGGCGCGCGCGACCCACGGCCGCACCGTGTCGGCGGCGGGCAGGACGAGCGGCAGCTCGAAGGAGCGCGCCTTGCCGCCGGCGTCGCGGCCGGTGAGCGTGGCGTCGCCGCCGGCGATGGGCGTGGCGTAGCGGCCCACGAAGAGCGCCTCGCCGCCTTCCCAGGCCTGCGCGGGGCCGTAGATGTCCGAGGCGCGCGCGCCCGCGGGCAGCGCCAGCGCCAGGCCGGAGACGGCGCGGCCGTCGAGGCGATCGAAGAAGACGCTGCGCTTCTGCTCGGCGGCGTCGCCGAGGCGGTAGAGGCGCGCGTAGGCGCCGCCCGAGGGCGCGGCCAGCGAGGCCAGCAGCAGGTCGTCGCCGTCCTCGCCGACGCCGAGCACGTGCAGGCGCGCGCCCTTCACGGCCGCGAGCGAGCCGGCGACGCGCGTGCCGAGGGGGCGATCCTGGATCTCGCCCCACGTGGGCCGCCCGTCGGTGATGACGACGATGTCGAGGTCGGCGCCGGCGCGCGGCGCGGCGCCCAGCAGCGCGGCGCCCGCGGCCACGCCGGCCGCGAGATCGCTGCCGCCGGCCAGGTAGCTCTTGCGCACGAACTCGAGCGCCGCACCCACGTTCGCCGAGCGGGCGGGCACGAGCGTGGGCTTCCACGCGCGCGTCTCGTCGTTGAACAGGACCACGCCGAAACGGTCGTCCTTGCCGAGTCGCTGGCCGAGTGCGTGCTCGAGCGCGCCGAACGCGAGCTCGAGCTTGTCCCACTGCATGCTGGGCGAGACGTCGAGCACGACGACCAGGTCGCGCGGCCGGCGCGCCGCCGGCTTCGCGCCCGTGGCGCCGCCGAGCACCGCGCGCGCCAGGAAGAAGCCCCGCTCGCCCGCCATGGCGCCCGCGCCCGGGCCGCCGAACGCCGAGGCATCGCGCGGCGGCGACGGGTCGCGGTAGGCGAGCACCTCGCCGAAGAAGCCGCCCACGGGCGGCTCGAGCGCGACCCTGACGGTCAGGTCGTCCTCGATCTCCAGGTTCTGCTTGCTCCACGTCGCGGCGTGGCGGCGCGCGCCCGCGGGGGCGGCGGCCGTGCCCTTCCACCAGGCCACGGGGCCGAGCTCGACGCGCGCCATCGGCAGCGGCGAGGTGACGTCCAGGTGCACGCGCAGCTCGCCGACCGGCTGCGCCGCGTGGCGGTGCGGGCCGAGTGGTACGGTCAGCTGCGCGGTCAGCGCGTCGAGCACGAGCGACTCCTCGTAGACGAGCAGCACGCGGGTGGTGCCGTGCGCGGGGATGGGCGAGACGCGCAGCACGATCACGCCCTCCTCGCCGGCGTCGCTGTTGCCGGTCTCGACCAGACCCGGGTCGATCGACTGCGCGCTGATCTCCTCGTACAGCCGGCGGCCGCGCTGTTTCTCGATCACCATGCCGTGCAGGCGTCGCTCGCCTTCCCACAGCGAGAACGCCCTCAGCGACGCGCCGGGCGCGAGCGCGAACTCGTAGCGGCCCTCGAGCGGCGAGTCGGTGAGGTTCTCCCAGATCTGCTCGACGCGGACCTCGGCGTGCGGTCCGTCGATGGCGACGCGCACGTCCATCGAGCGCAGCGCCAGCGCGGCGGGATCCGGATCGTCGCCCAGCGAGGAAGGAATGAGCACGCCACCGCCGCGTGCGCCCGCGGGCACCAGCAGCAGCAAGGACGCGGCGATCGCCAGCAGCGGTCCGCGCGCGGTCACGACAGCACCTCCTCGGCGCGCGCGATGCGGACCAGGCCTTCGGCCGTGCCGATCCACAGCGCACCTTCGGTCCACAGGATCGCGGTCACGTTGCGCGAGCCGAGCGGCGCGTGCGCCGTGCTCCAGCGGCGCGTGGCCACGTCATAGACGAGCAGCCCGTCATCGAGCGTCCCGACCAGCACGCGGCCCTCGTGCACGATCATGGCGCCCGGGTTCACGCGCACCGGCCGCCTGCCCCATGGGCCGTCCAGGCGGTCGACCTTGCCCACGGGCGTGACCAGCGCGACGCCGCCGCCGTAGGTGCCGACGTACATGCCGCCGGGCGCGAGCACGAGCGCGGTCACCCAGGCGGCGCCCAGCGCGGTCGGGCCCGCGCCGACGTTCCTGTCGACGACCAGCGCGGGCGTCACGATCGAGAGGCCACCGAGCGTGCCGACCCACAGGCGCTCCTCGGCGTCCCAGGCGACCGCGGTGGCGTGGTGGTTGGCCAGGCCGAAGCTGGCGTTCAGGGTGCGCGCGGCGACGGCGCTGCCCTCGCTGAAGACGGTGACGCCGCGGTTGGTGGCGTAGGCGACGCGCGCGCCGCGCGTGGCGGTGGCGGCGATCTGGTCGCCGGCCAGGCCGTCCCGGGGCAGCACTCGGCGGGTGCCGCCGCGCGCGTCGAGCAGCAGCGCCCCGCGCGCGGTGCTCACCAGCAGGTCGCCGCGCTCGGCGCGCGCGTCGGCGTGGTTGATCTGCGCGAGCCCGTAGGCGTCACCGGTCACGAGCCTGCCGCGGACGCCACCGTTCGTATCGAAGCGGGCCAGGCCGTGCGCGAACGTGCCGGCGACGATCTCGCCTTCGCGCGCGGCCAGCGCGGTCACGTGCGCGCCGGGCAGCGGGCTCGCCGGCCAGGCGACGCGCGGGCGGCCGCCGGCGGCCACGTCGAGCGCGCCGGCCGCGCCGAACGCCACCGGGCGACCGCCTATGAGCCGCAGCGCCGCGATGCGGCCGGCGTGGCCGACGCGCTCGCTGCCCTCGAGCGAGCGCACGCCCGCGTCGAACGTGCCGATCCAGGTGCGTCCGGCCGCGGCATCGACCAGGAGCGCGGTCACGAAGACGTCAGCGGCGATGGCGCGCACGCGCCCGTCGGGCTCGATGCGGTCGAGGCCGAACGGGCGACCCACCAGCAGCGCGTCGCCGTTCCACGCCAGCGCGGTGACGCGACCGTGCGCAGCCGCGCCGTCGGGACCGAACGCGACCAGCAGCCCGTCGCGTGCGACGAACACCTGGCCGTCGCCGGCGCCGACCGCGAGCCGGCCGTCGTCGGCCACGGCGAGCGCGGTGATCGCGTCGGGCAGCGGCGTTCCGTCGGCGAGCGTGACCACCGTGGCGCGGGCGCCGTCCCACGCGATCAGCCCGGCACCGAGCGTGCCGACGAGCAGGCGTTCGTCGGAGGCCGCGAGCGCAGCGACCGCGGCGGTGCGGCCGCTCGCGCTGGTGAAGCGCAGCGCCTGCGCGGTGTCGCCCACGCTATCGATGAGGGTGAGGCTGCCGTCGCCGCCGCCGACGACCACATAGCGGCCCCAGCGGATCATGGCGGTGGCATCGGCGGTCGCCAGGCCGTCCAGCCAGGTGAGGGTGCGCTCGTGCGCGCCGCCCTCGTCGAAGATCAGCACGCCGCCGGTGGTCGCGACCCAGAGCCGGCCGAACGCGGCCAGGCCGTCCGTCGCCTCGCCGGTGGCGGTGAACACCTGGACACCCGGCGGTGGCGGGGCGGCCAGGCGATGCGCCGGTCCGCGCGTGACCTCGAGCGCGCGCGCGCCGCGCGTCTCGGTGCGTGCGCTCGCGAGCGCACCGGCGACCCGCGCGGGCAACACCACGAACCAGTACGAGGCGCCCAGGCCGAGCGCGATCACCAGCGCGCTGCCCAGCCATCCCAGCACTTTGCGATGTCGAAGACCCAACGCACGCACCCGACCCGACACGGAGATCCCACCCATGGTGCCGGGTAATGCAAGAGCGTCGCCCGCGCAGCGCGCCGGGCCGCGCCCGAATAGGCGATACAGCGCGAGGACTTGCGCACGGAGATCGGCCCGCGCACGGCCCCCGTGTCGAGCTGGCCACGCTCGCCGCGTCTGGACGGCCACGCTGCGCGTGCAATAATGAAAGCTCGTGGTTGCTCGCGAATCACCTGTAGGACGGCGTTCGCTGCCCGCGGCAGCGCTCTGGTCCGTCGCCGCGCACCTCGTCTTCTTCGGGGTCGCCGTGAGCACCGCGCCGCGCGTGGCGCCGCGCTCGTTCGCTCGCACCGGCACCATCGAGTTCGTCGCCGAGCACGGCGCGCCGTCCTCGCCCTCCGGTCAGCGCGCCGACGGGCCGCTCGCGCCGCCCGACGAGCCCGGCGCCCGCGCGGTCACCATCCCCGGCCCCGCGGACGCCTGGAAGCCCGACTTCGCGAACCCGTGGCCGAACGCCGACGTCGACACGCCCGACGAGCGCGCCGCGGCGCGCGGCGGCGGCGAGACCGGCGGCACACCCAGCTGGACCGGCCGCAACGACGGCGACGAGGAGCTGCGCGCGCAGCCCTGGAACGACCCGGACACCTACCGCCTGGAGCGGCACGCCAACGACCGCACGCGCGAGTCACCCGAGTCGATCGCGCGCGAGGTTGCGCCTGACATCGACAACGCACACCGCGAGCGCGACCGCGCCGCCACCGACGGCGCGCTCGCCCCGGTGGCGCAGCCCGACGAGGGCGATCCGCGCCTCGACTCGGACGCGTTGCGTGACCCCGAGGGCCCGCGCCCGGGCTCGCCCGCGCCGCCGCTCGACTCGCGCACCTCGCAGCTCTCGGAGGACGGCGCGGTGGTCATGCACGCGGGGCGTCCGGTCGCCGTGACTGGCGTCGAGGCCACCGAGGCCAAGGTGCACGGGCCGCACGCCGACTTCGCCGACTCCGCGCAGGCCTCCGACGAGCCGCACCCTGTGCCGCTCGAGCTCACCCGACCGTCAGCGGGCGGCAAGGGTGGCGTGGGCGTGGCTGGACCCTCCACGGGCCTCGGCAACTCGGCGCGCGCGCCGCGGGTCGGGACCGGGCAGGGCGGCACGCCGTCAGATATCCTGCGCAAACCCGGTGGTCAGGCCAGTACGCACGCGGCCCCGCAGCACGCCTACTACCGCAAGCTCTTCAAGCGCGTGTACGACCACCTGGTCTTCCCGCCGCAGCTCGCCGTGGCGCTGGAGCAGGGCGAGGTGGTCGTCACGTTCACCCTCCGCACCGACGGTACGGTCGCCGACGTGGCGGTCTCGCGGCCGAGCGGCTACCCCGAGTTCGACGCCGCCGCGGTGGTCGCGGTGCGCAACGCGGCGCCCTTCGGCAAGGTGCCGGCGGCCGTCAGTCAGGGCAAGAACACGCTGTTCATCGCCGCGCCCATCACCTTCAGGAACCCGATCATCCGTTGACCTCCAAACGAATGCGTCGGCCGACCGCGCCGCTCGTCGAAAAAAATCTTCGCGCCTAAGTAGTGCCAGAACTTCAGATATCCCCAGAAAGCACCATGCAGGCTCAACGAGCCTCTAGTCGCGAGCATCGCGGACTTCTATAATGAGCTAGCTGGGGTTGCTCGCTGCATTTGGAAGGGTTTCAACGCATGCATCCTGGGCCGGCTTCTCGTAGGTTTCGCGTACCCGTTTGGCTGGCAGTATCTGCCCTGGCCCACGGTGCGTTCGTCCTGGTCGCCCTCGAGACCAAACTGGGCCTGATGGCCGGCGGAAAACCCGCGGTCGTCGCGCGCAGCAGCGGTAGCGACGGAATGACCGATTTCGATCCCGCCTGCCTGCTCGAAGAAGCGCTGAATGCCGCGGCGCGCGCGAGCATCTGCCTGGTGCCGGGTGCGGCTCCGGGCGGCGATCGCGCGGCCTGCTTCGGTGGCGCGGCGCGCTCGCTCGAGACCGGTCGACTCGCCTGCGTCTCGGCGGCGGCGCCCATGGAGATCACCATGATCGATCTCCCCTCCTACCAGACCGACATGGAGAAGGACGCGCAGAAGAAGATCGACGAGCTGTACGAGGAAGCGCAGAAGGACGAAGAGAAGTGGGACGATGCCAGCAAGGTCGTCGACATCGCTCCGCCCGAGGTCGAGGTTCGCCCCGAAAACGCGAAGCTCCTCGGTGAGTACGACTCCAAGGTAGAGAAGGAGACCGTCAGGAAGGGCGAGCCGGTGCCCTCGGGCAGCGGCACGACCGGCAAGGATCCGCGCATCCTGCACTCGTCGACGTCCAACCCCGCCGACGCCGACGCCCAGGGCGGACGGCCGGGCGCGCCCGGTTCGGCGGCGGCGGTCAGCCGCGAGAAGTCGGCGGTCGGCAGCGGCACGATCGCCAGCTCGGAGAGCGAGAAGGGCGCGGCGCAGGGCTTCGAGTCGGAGCCGGGCGGCAACGCGGTCAAGCGCGGCAAGGGCCTGGGCGTGGCCATCGACCCGCTCCCCGGCACGACGCCGGGCGGCGAGGCCGGCGACGGCAAGACCAAGGCGGATCTTCGTCCGTCGGGCGACGCGCTGGCAAAGGCGACCTCGGGCACGTACGACGACCTCGACGACATCGACGAGGGCAACGACACGTTGCTCAACACCAAGCGCTTCAAGTACGCGTCGTTCTTCAACCGCGTGAAGCGCGCGGTCTGGGAGAACTGGCACGCCGACCGCGTCTACGGCATGCGCGACCCCGACGGAAAGATCTACGGCGTGAAGGATCGCCTGACCGTGCTCAAGGTCTCGCTCAAGCCCGATGGCTCGCTGGCCAACGTGATCGTCGAGAAGCCCAGCGGCGTCGACTTCCTCGACGACGAGGCGGTGAGCGCGTTCCGCAAGGCCTCGCCGTTCCCCAACCCGCCCAAGGGGCTGGTCGACCAGGAGTCGAAGCTCATCACGTTCAGGTTCGGGTTCACGCTCGAAATCCAGGACCGCCCGAGCTGGAAGATCGTCCGCTACCAGTAGGTGGCGGCAGGCCGCGCAGGAGCGCGGCGCGGCAGCGAGCTACTTCTCGCTGTCCTTCAGGTAGGTCTGGTACTGCGCGGCCGTCATCAGGCTGTCGAGCTCCTTGGGGTTCGAGAGCTCGATCTGGACCATCCAGCCCTCGTCGTAGGGCTCGTCGTTCAGGTACTCGGGGCTGTCGCCGAGCGGGAAGTTCACCTTGACGATCTTACCCGACAGCGGCGCGTACACGTCGGAGACGGCCTTCACGCTCTCGACGGTGCCGAAGACGTCGTCCTTCTTGACCGTCTCGCCTTCCTTGGGCAGGTCGACCTGGGTCACGTCGCCGAGCTGCTCGACCGCGAAGTGGGTCACGCCGATGGTCACGAGGTTACCCTCCACTCGTACCCACTCGTGTTCCTTGGAATAGCGGAGATCCTCGGGGTAATCGGCCATCACTTGCTCCTCTTGTAGAAGGGTCCTGCCACGATCTCGAAGGGCGCGGCCTTGCCGCGGCAGTCCACGGTGAGGGCGGTGCCGGGCGCCGAATGCGCCACCGGCACGTAGCCCATGCCGACCGCGACGCCGAGCGTCGGCGCGGTCGTGCCGCTCGTCACCTTGCCGAGCGCAGGCAGGCTGGCGTCCTGCGGCCAGCCGGCCGGATAGATGAGGTAGTCGTGGCGCGCGATGCCGCGGCCCTTGGCGACGAAGCCGACCAGCTTGCGCTCGACGCCCTTGGCCTTCTGGGCGAGCAGCGCCGCCTTGCCGACCCAGTCGCCGGCGTCGGGCTTGACCACCCAGCCGAGGCCGGCCTCGAGCGGCGAGGTGGTCTGGTCGATGTCGTTGCCGTAGAGCGAGAGCCGCGCTTCCAGGCGCAGCGTGTCGCGCGCGCCCAGGCCGATGGGCAAGACGCCGTCCGGCTGGCCGCCTTCGAGCAGCGCGGCCCACAGCCGGGGCGTGTCGGCCGCGGCGCAGAGCAGCTCGAAGCCGTCCTCGCCGGTGTAGCCGGTGCGCGCGGCCATGACCACGGGCACGCCGGCGACCGTGGCGCGGGCGAAGTGGAACGGCTTGATCGTGTCGCCGAGCGGCTGCCCGGCCAGGCGCGCGACCAGCGCGACCGCCCTGGGCCCCTGCACGGCGATGAGCCCGTGCGCGTCGCTCTCGTCGGCGATGTCGCACAGCGCGCCCGACTGCTCGCGCATCCAGGCGAAGTCCTTGTCGATGTTCGAGGCGTTGACGATGACCAGGATCTCTTCCGCGCCGCGCCGGTACGCGATGCAGTCGTCGACGATGCCGCCGTGCTCGTAACACATGACCGAGTACATCGCCTGGCCGTCGGCGAGCTTGCTGACCGCGTTGGTCATGAGCCGCTGCACGGCGTCCACGGCGCGCGGGCCGCGGAAGACGATCTCGCCCATGTGCGAGACGTCGAAGAGACCGACCGCGGTGCGCACGGCCTTGTGCTCCTCGAGGATGCCGGGCGCGTACTGCACCGGCATCTCCCAGCCGCCGAAGGGCACGATGCGCGCGCCGGCGGCCTTGTGGGCGTCGAAGAGCGGGGTTCGCTTGAGGGGCTCGGCCATGGGCGGCGGCATCCTAACTCAAGCGACGGTGATGTGGCGCCGGGTAATCGCCGGATCCGGCGCGCGGCCGGCGACCTCGAAGTGCCCGGTGCCGGGCGCGTGCAGCCGAGCGGCCTCCTTGAAGCGGCCGAGCAGGCCGCGGCGGTACACCGTGAGGCGCAGATCGGCGGTCTCGGTGTTGGCGCAGTACGACGGCGCCCCGTCGGGGTCGTGGTACTCGGTGAGCGTCATGTCCTCGGGGCGGCAGGAGAACTCGCCCTCGAGGCGGGCGCTCGGCGACAGCGCGGAGAACGAGTAGCGCGCGGTCGAGAAGCGGCCGCGCGTGAGCGGGGTGTGACGGAGCTCGCCCCAGCGCAGCATCTCGCCGCCCAGCTGCAGGCCCAGCACCGTGAGCGTGGGCAGCACCACGCCGCGGCGCTCGAGCTTGACCGAGAGCGTCTCGAGCGCGGCACCTCGCTTGCCCTCGAAGGCGTTGCAGTGACCCCAGGCCCAGGCGTGCGCGTGCTTCTTGCCCCACACGTGCGTCTGGCCGCCCGGATCGCCGTCGAAGCGCAGGATGCGCCCGTCGAGCTCGATCTCGCCGCGCAGCGGCACGTCGAGGTTGGGCGTGGCCACCTTGGTGTCACCGAAGCCGGTCCTGTAGACGAGCGCGGGCAGCTGGCGGTAGGTGCGTGCAGCGGGCAGCCAGCGCAGATCCCAGCGCACTGCGTGGCCGTCGCCGGCGAGCGTGCCGCGCGCGCTACCGTGGGTGAGCGTGGCCGGGCTGGCGAGATCGCCGATGTGCACGGCGAACGGCGCGCTCTCGGCCCGGTGCTGCGCGATCGGGAAGCGCCGGTTGATGGCGAAGTTCTTGCCCGGGTCGTCGTGGTCGAAGTACGCGAACCAGAGCTGCGCGTAGGGCTCGCCGTGGCCGGGCAGGGGCGACTCGATCGTGTAGCGGATCCAGTAGCCGGTGCGCGAGGCCGCGTGGTTGCAGGTGAGGTACCAGACCTCGTAGTGCCCGCGCGTCTTGCCGTCCCACACGCGCCGGTTGTCGGCGGCGGTGGCATCGGCCAGGCGGGCGGAGGGCGCGGCGTGCGCGCCGTAGGCGTCGACGTCGGTCACGCTCGATTCGTAGCATGGGCCGCGGCATGATGCGGACATGAAGATCACGGGCGTCGAGATCCTCTCCGATGAGATCGTCGGTGCGGGCGGCTTCCTGGCGATCCGCCGGCTGCGCATGAAGAACGTGCGCGCGGACGGCTCGCTCTCGAATCCGTACCTGGTCGATTTCATGGTCAGGCCCAAGGGGCTCGACGCCGTGGTCGTCGTGGTCTGGCACCGGGCCGCGGGCGGACGCGTGCGCGTGCTGCTGCGTGACGGGCTGCGCCCGCCGCTGCATGTGGGCCGGCCGCCCGAGCAGCTGGTCATGCCCGACCGGCGCAAGTACCTCTTCTTTCGCGAGGTCGTCGCCGGCATCGTCGAGGCCCACGACCGCGGCGAGGACGGCCTGCGCCGCCGCGCCGCCGCCGAGGTCGAGGAGGAGGCCGGCTACACGGTCGACCCCGCGCG
>JBKJOI010000508.1:0-5159 GCA_046595695.1 Haliangiales bacterium
CGCGGCGAGATCGCGCTGGTCGCGCCCCGCCCGGCGAGCGTGCTCATCCTGGGCGAGACCGGCGTCGGCAAGGAGCGGGTCGCCGCCGAGATCCACCGGCAGAGCGGCCGGCCCGGCCGCTACGTCACCGTCAACTGCGCGGCCATCCCCGAGAACCTCGCCGAGAGCGAGCTCTTCGGGCACGTGGCCGGCGCGTTCACCGGCGCGAGCGGCAAGAGCGAAGGGCTGTTCCAGGCGGCGCACCGCGGCACCCTGTTCCTCGACGAGATCGGCGAGCTGTCGCCGCCCGTGCAGGCCAAGCTCCTGCGCGTGCTCGCGAGCGGCGAGGTCCGCGCGGTCGGCGGCACGCAGGTCTCGATCGTGGACGTCCGGGTCATCGCGGCGACGCACCGCGCGGTCCAGGGCCGACCCGAGGATCACGGCGGCGGCGGCGGCGACTTCCGCGCCGATCTCTACGCGCGGCTGTCGTCGTGGGTGATCCACGTGCCGCCGCTGCGCGAGCGCCGCGAGGACATCCTGTCGCTGGCCGAGTCGTTCGGCGCCGAGACGGGCGGATGCGCGAAGCTGTCACCGGGCGCCGCCGAGGCGCTGCTGCTGCACGACTGGCGCTTCAACGTCAGGGAGCTGCGCCACGTGATCCAGGCGGCGTCGCTGCGCGCGAGCGGCACGCGCGTGATCCGGCCCGAGCATCTGCCGCCGGAGCTCGCCGCGCGGGTGCGGCGGCCGGGCACGGGGGGCGCGAGCCGTATGCCCGGCGTGGCCGGGGCGGGCGCCGACGCGGCGGCGGGCGCCGACGCGGGGGCGCCGCTCGAGCTCCTGATCGATCGCGCGGCGACGCCCTCGCGCGAGGTGCTGCTGCGCGTGATGACGCACTTCGGCGGCAGCGTGCTGCAGGTGGCGACCTTCTTCGGACGGCACCGGCGGCAGGTCTACCGGTGGCTCGAACGCCACCAGATCGACGCCGAGCTCCTCCGACACGGCGACGATGGCGCGGCCGCGACCGCGAATGGCGTGGCCGCCGCGGCCAGCGCGAACGGCGCGGACGAGCCGGAGCTCGGCGACTACAGCGTGAAGTAGAACGTGGCGCCCTGGCCGACGGTGCCCTCGGCCCACACGCGGCCGCCGTGGCGGCTCACGATGCGCTGCACCATGGCCAGGCCGACGCCGTTGCCGGGGAACTCGACGGCGCTGTGCAGGCGCTGGAAGGCGCCGAACAGCTTGTTCGCGTACTGCATGTCGAAGCCGACGCCGTTGTCGCGGACGAAGTACGTCCGATCGCCCGCGCCGCTCAGCTCGATGCGCGAGTGAGGCATCGGGCCGGTGAACTTCCAGGCGTTGCCGAGCAGGCTGATCAGGACCACCCGCAGGAGCTGCGGGTCACCTTCGACGACGAGATCGGGCGCGAGCACCAGCTCGACGGAGCGCGCGGGCTCCGCCGCGCGCAGCTCGGCGACGATGCTGGCGGCCATGGCGCCCAGGTCGAACCGGCCGGGGCACAGCTCGGCCTGGTGGATGCGCGAGAACTGCAGCAGGTCGTCGATGAGCATGCCCATGCGCTGCGCCGCGCGCCGGACGCGCTCGAGCATGTCGAGCCCGCCGGCGCCGAGCTGCTCGGCGTGGTCCTCGATCAGCGCCTGGCTGAAGCCATCGATGCTGCGCAGCGGCGTGCGCAGGTCGTGCGCGACCGCGTAGCTGAAGGCCTCGAGCTCGCGGCTCGCCGCCTGCGCGGCGGCGTTGGCGCGGGCGACCTGCGCTTCCACCGTCTGGGCCAGCGCCTGACCCGAGCAGCGGAGCTGCACGGCCACGGTCACGTCCTCGACCTGGTGGACGATGTAGCGCAGCTCGCCGTCCTTGCCCAGGACCGGCGAGTTGGTCGGGCTCCAGAAGCGCTCCTCGAAGCCGCCGCCCTGCTCGGGGGGGCGGCGGAGGTCGCGCTTCTGGATGGCCATCTTGTCGGTGACGCGGTCGCGGATCACGCGCGTCAGCGACGCTGCCAGGTTGGCCGTGCCGTCGGCGGTCGGGTCGCCCGGGTCGTCAGGGAATACCTCGAAGACGTGCCGGCCCAGGACGCTCGCGCGCTCGGTCATGGTGACGCGCAGGTAGGAATCGCTCGCCGCGACGATGCTCAGGTCGGGCGCCAGGATCAGGTGCAGGCCCGAGACCGCCTCGAAGATCGACTGGAAGTCCGGTGTCACCATGGCCGCGAGAGGGCCCAAACGTACGCTCGCGCCTCCGGGGCTGCAAGCTTCCGCCTCCTGCCGGAGGATGCCCGCACACGAGCGAGGCAAAAGCAGCGAGACTCAGGCTCCGCTCATGGCTCGTCGTGTGCCGCTGTCGATCCGGATCGGGCTGATGCTCGTGGCCACGCTCGCGCTCGCACGCCGCGAAGCGGTGGCCGCCGAGGCGCCCGCCACCGTCGCCGCGCCCGCCCACGCGATCTACGGCGAGCTGCTCGGCAAGGGCGGCCTCTTCGGCCTCGGCTACGACTACAAGTTCCACGCGCGCCTCGCGGCGGGTAGCGCGCTCTCCTTCTATGTCGTGGACGGCCAGCGCGTGTTCGCGCTCAGCCCGTACCTCGCGGTCTATCTGCTCGGCCGCGACGCGCACACCTGGTTCGTACACGTCGGGCCGCAGGTGGTCAGCGTCACCACGCCGTCCCCGGTGCCCGAGTGGAGCGGCCACGCCACCCTCGGGCTGGGCGCCGAGGCCTCGAGCGGCTACGAGTACCGCGGCGCGCGCCTGCTGCTGCGCGCCTACGTGATGGTCTCGGCGGGTGCAGGCGGCGTCGAGCCCTGGCTCGGCCTCGACGTGGGCTGGACCTTCCCATGAGCTTCCAACCCGTTCGCGCCACCCGCGCGCTCGCGCTCGCCGCGCTGGTCATGTCCGCCTGCGCCTCCGAGCTGGGTGACCCGGAGCCCTGGGTGCCGCTCACCGAGCTCGCGGAGCCGCTGCGCGCCGAGCAATCGCTGCCGCCCGCCCCGGGCGTGCCCGGCGCCACGCTGCGCGTCGTCTCGTTCAACGTCGAGCGCGGTCCCGACGTCGACGCCATCGCGCGCGCCATCCTCGCGCACCCCGAGCTCGCGCGCTTCGACATCCTGATGATCCAGGAGATCGATCGCTACCCCAGCGAGGGCAGCTCGCGCGCCGCGCGCCTCGCCGCCGCGCTCGGCGTCGGCCACGTCTACGCGCCGGGGCACCTGGAAGGCAGCGGCGACGCCGGCCTCGCCATCCTGACCCGCTTCCCGCTCGAGAACGTGCGGGTCATGCGCCTGCCGTTCGCCGGCTTCCACATACGCCCGGTGCAGCGCGTCGCGCTCGCCGCCGAGATCCGCACCGGCGACACCACGCTCGAGCTGATCAACGTCCACCTCGACACCCGCCTCAGCATCACCGAGCGGATCCTGCAGATCCGGCCCGCGGTGCTCGACGCGCCTACGCGCGTGCTGGTCGCCGGCGACATGAACACCAACCCGTACCTCTGGGCCGAGAGCACCATCCCGGCCGTGCCGCTCGGCGCCATCGCCGACACCGAGCAGGGCCCGATCCTCGACGACTACATGCGCGCGCTCGACTTCGCGACGCCGACCGCGTGCGTCGGCACCACCGAGCACCTCGGCCCGCTCGAGTACCGGCTCGACGCCATCTACACGCGCGATCTGCGCGTCGACGCCGCCGACGTGGCCAGCAGCGTGGGCGTCTCCGACCACTGGCCGATCTGGGTCGATCTCGGCCTCGAGCCTGAACGACTGCAAGGCGCTGCTCTCGACCGACGCGGAAACATCCACGCGCAGTAGCGAGAAGAACTTGCGCGGTGACGTCGCAGACGTCACTTTCGGAGAGAAAACTCTGTCACCCAGGAGATTGCGATGGCCAAGGGTCAAGTGAAGCAAGCCAAGGTTAACAAGACGAAGCTCACGACTAAGGAGAAGCAGAAGAAGAAGAAAGAGAAGGCGGAGGCCAAGAAGTAGCCTCCGTCCGCCCATCTTCGGGCTGTGCCCCTGTGGGCCAGCCCGCCCTGCCCCCACCTGATCAGTCCGCATCCTCGACATACACGATGGCCCCGAACGAGACGTGGTAGACGCGTCCGGCGTCATTCTTGATGCTCACGTAGTCCTCGGCGCACGCGAGCACCTCGCCGGAGACGCGCATGGGCAACGTGGGCGGCGTGGTCGCCGGCCCGTTGAGCAGCACCACCGAGAGCGTCACCTTGACCTTCGTCTTCTCCTTCATGAAGGACTCGAAGAGGTCTTTGAAGTTCGCGCGCGTGTTCACGTTGTGAGCCATGGCCGGCAGGGTACGCCGTGTGCGCGATCCCGGGTAGGTTTCACCCGTTTCCAGGTCGTCCGTCCGACCCACCCGATGAGACGCGCGCCGTGAGACGCCGCGCGTGCGCCGCGAGACACCTGCCGCTCCGCGAGTGACACCCCCGCCACGCCGCGCGACACCCGCGTGCGCCGCGAGTGAATCCGCGTCCCTGCGCGAACGGCACGCGCGTTGCTCCTGCGCCTCCTCGTCCGAAGGAGTAGCAGTCCCGCGCTCGCACCTCGAGGAGACGTCTCAATGAGTCACGATCACGATCCGCACCGCCGACACTCTTTCCTTGCCCGCTGGCCGGGCGCGCTCGCCTGCGCGCTCTTGCCGGTGATCGCCGCCATGGCCGGCTGCGATCCCGGGCCCGCCCCGGAGCTGGCGCCTGCCGACGAGCAGGCCACCGAGAGCCCTGGCGGCGACGAGGCGGCGCTCGCCGACCACGTCCACGCCGACGAGCTCCACCCGATGGCCGCCCCGCTCACGCGCGCGGCGCCCATGATCGAGACGCCCGCGCAGCCGTCGGCCCCGTGCGCGGACGAGCGCTGCGCGGGCATCGTGCCGGCCGCGCAGCCGACGCCCTACAATCTCGCGAGCACCGGCAAGCACACGCGCGGCTCGAACTCGCAGCTCGCGATCCCGCAGAACCTGATGCTCGCCGACGTCGACGCCGACGGCTCGTCCGATTTCCTGCAGTACACCAGCAACAAGCTGTTCGTGAGCAAGACCGACTTCGAGAAGACCGGCGTGCTGCACCTCTACCTGCACCGGCCCATCAAGCGCGTCATCACCGGTGACTTCCACGGTGACGGCTACGATCAGACCTGCGTGATCACCGACGACAACGCCTT
>JBKJOI010000572.1:0-2714 GCA_046595695.1 Haliangiales bacterium
CCTGCTCGCGCCCGTCGGGCCCGTCGGCACCAAGAACATCCCCGATCTGCTCGCGCCCGTCGGGCCCGTCGGCACCAAGAACATCCCCGATCTGCTGGAACCGGTGGGGCCACGGCCCACCAAGGGCATCGATCTGCCGGCGCCCAAGGGCTTCTTCGACGACATCCCGCAGCCCAAGCCGGGCAGCGGCACGCGCTCGGGACCGCCCGGGGCGCCCATCGGCCTCGACAGCCCCAGCCTGTCGCTCGACGCCCTCGACTCGCTCGACCTCATGCCCGCGCACTCCACGAGCACGAGCGGGCGCGCCATCCCTGCGTCCGGTCCACCGCGCATGACCGGCGCGGTGCCGACGCTCGACCTGATGCCACCTCCTGCGGCGATGCCGTCGTCGCGCTCGACCGGCGGCGTGCCCTCGCTCGATCTCTCGATGCCCGAGCTGTCGGGCGGCGGCGGCAGCCCCGGCCTGTCGCTCGACAGCCTCGATCTCGTGCCCGGCGGCGACGGCGGCAAGTCGGGTCCGCGCGGCGCGACCTCGATGCCCAGCGACAGCCTCGACCTGGCCGGCCCGGGCTCCTCCGCGGGCAGCGCGCCCGCCAGCGTGCTGTCGTTCGGCAAGCCCAGCGTCACGGTGGCGACGGTCTCGGCCTCGGCCGGCCGCGGCGCCGGCGGGGCCTCGTCGAACAACCTGCTCGACCTCGCCGAGCCGACCAAGCCGACCAAGGCCAAGAAGGCCGCGGCGACCATGGCCGAGGACTTCGGCGCGCCCGAGACTGCCGCCGCGCTCCCCGCGGGCGCCAAGCCGGCCATGTCGAAGCGCACCAAGGTGATCGTTGCCGCGGTGCTGGGCGTGGTGATCCTGGGCGGCGGCGGAGCGTTCTTCGTGAAGACGCGGCTGGATGAATCGGCCGCGCTCGCGCAGCGAATCAAGACTGGCCTCGCCGACACCCGCAAGCTCATGATCTCCGACCAGGTGGAGCACTGGGACCGCGCGTTCCAGTCGGCCCAGAAGGTGCTCCGGGACGACGCCCGGAACCCCGAGGCGCTCGGGCTCGCCGCGCAGGCGCAGTACGCGTGGGCGATCGACGCCGGCCTCGGCCTCGAGGCGCGGCGGCTCGCCGGCGACGCGGTCATGAACGACGCGATCAAGCACTCCGCCGACGGCCCCGAGCTCGAGAAGGCGCGCGCCCTGGCGATGATCCTCGACGACAAGTCGGCCGAGGCGCAGCGCACGCTGGTCTCGCTGCAGAACAAGGCGCGCGACCCCGACACCCCGCTGTTCCTCGGCTGGGCCGCGCTCGCCGCGCGCGACGCCAAGACCGCAAAGACCTCGTTCGGGATGGCGCTCAAGGCGCAGAAGGACCGCATCCCCGCGATCTACGGCCTCGGCCAGGCGCAGCTCGCGCTCGGCGAGAACGACGACGCCAAGG
Source organism: Haliangiales bacterium (assembly GCA_046595695.1). Taxonomy (GTDB): domain Bacteria; phylum Myxococcota_A; class Polyangia; order Haliangiales; family SHYZ01; genus JBKJOI01. The sequence continues at coordinate 1,428 of JBKJOI010000572.1, forward strand.
CCAGCTTCGACAAGGTGCTGGCCAAGCGCACCAACCACGTCGGCGCCTGGGTCGGCCTGGCCTCCATGCTGTCCCGGGATCGCGTCGGTACGCGCGAGCGCCGCTTCATGGAGATCGTGAACTCGGAGCAGGCGGCGACCGCGCACCCGCGCGACGTCTCGCGCGCCTGGACGCTCGCGGGCGACGAGGCCCTGAGCGCGCGGCGCTGGGACGACGCCACCTTCCGCTACAAGAAGGCCGAGGACTTCGACAAGGACAACGTCGACGCGATCGCCGGCCGCGGTCTCGCGCTGCTCGCGCAGGGCAATGCCATCGAGGCGCGCAAGCTGTTCGAGGACGTCAACCGCCGCGACGGCAAGCACGTGCGCGCGCTGGTCGGGCTCACGCGCCTGGCGCTGCTCGATAGCAAGTGGGAGATGGCCAAGGACTTCATCGGCCAGGCGCTGGTCGCCGACCAGGACGATCCGGCCGTGCAGCTCTGGTACGGCCGGGTCATGGAGCAGGCGCCCGGTCCCGCGGGGCTCGACGGCGCGATCGCCGCGTACAAGCGCGCGGCCGAGCTCGATCCGGGCAGCTACGAGCCGGTGGTATCGCTGTCGCTGCTGTTCCTCAAGATGGGCAAGAACGACGAGGCGCTCGCCACCCTGTCCACGATCCAGAAGGAAGCCGAGGGCGACGCGTTCCTGGCCAACACGCTCGGCCTCGCCTACCTGTCGGCGGGCAACCTGGACCGCGCCGAGGCGTGGTTCCGCGGCGCGCTCGCGGTCGAGCCCAAGAACGTGGACGCGCACGCCAACCTGGGCCAGACGCTCGAGAAGGGCGGCAAGCTGGCCGAGGCTCTGGTCGAGATCGAGATCGCCTACAAGATCGATCCCACCCGCGAGGACGTCGCGATCCAGCTCGCGCTCGCCTACGAGCGCGCCCGCCGCCCCGAAGACGCCGAGAAGCTGTACCTGGCCATGATCGACCTCAAGGACGGCACGCCGCCCACGGTTGCCGGGCGCGCCGCCGCGGGCCGCTACTACGCACGGCGTGGCGACGCCAAGACCGCCGGCGAACAGGGCATGGCCATCCTCGCCGAGGACACGCACCACCCCGCCGGCCTGTTCCTGCGCGGCATCGGCCTGCTCGCCAGCGGCGACAACAGCGGCGCACAGAAGGACTTCGCCGAGGCGGTCGCGATCGATCCGCAGCCGCAGTACTACCAGGCGCTGGGCCGCAGCTACGAGGCGCAGAACCAGCTCGACGACGCGCTCGTGCAGTACTCCGCCGCGATCGACATCGACA
>JBKJOI010000658.1:0-7000 GCA_046595695.1 Haliangiales bacterium
AGACACTACGGAGCCGTGTGCTCGTCCTGGCGGCGCTCGGCGCCACGGCCTGCAACCAGAAAGTCGCACCCGACAACGCGGCCGCCGGCAAGGCCGCGCCGGCCACGGCCACCTCGCCGGCACCGGCCGCCCGCGCGGACGGCCCTCCGCTCGATCCCAACAACATCGTCAGCATCGCGATCGCCTCCAAGGACCACTCCACGCTGGTCGCGGCGCTCCAGGCGGCCGACTACGTGGGCGCGATTTCGAACGCCGGACCGCTGACCGTCTTTGCGCCCACCAACGCCGCGTTCGACAAGCTGCCCACGGGCACCGTCGACACGCTGCTCGAGCCCGGCAAGGTCGACGACCTGCGCTACATCCTCAAGTACCACGCGACCACGTCGGTCTACGAGGCCAAGGACTTCAAGGACGGACAGGTGCTGGCCATGTCCAACGGCGCCAAGGTGACCATCCACATCAAGGACGGCACCATCACCGTCAACGACGCCAACATCGTGGCCTCGGCGCGGGCCTCGAACGGCGTGGTGCACATCGTCGATCGCGTGCTGTTGCCGCCTGCGAAGTGAGCGGGCCTGGGCATTCCCGGCGCGGTGCTCCTCGTCGATCCTCAGCAGGCCGGTGCGGCACGCGGGCGCACACCGGCCCTGGAGACATCCCATGCAAGTAGCAGACATCATGCGGCGCGTCCCCATCACCGTCACCAGCGATGACGACATCGGGTTGGTCGCCGAGCGCATGGCGTGGGCGGGCATCCACCACATCCCGGTGCTGAAGGACGGCCGGCTCGTCGGCCTCGTCTCCGAGCGCGACGTCGCCATCCACGGCGCCCGGCACGGCCACAAGGGCCTGAACCAGACGGTCGACACGGTCATGAGGCGCGAGCCCAGGACCGCGTCGCCGATCGAGACCGTCCCCGAGATCGCCGCGCGCATGGCGGCCGAGGAGACCGACTGCTATCCGGTGGTGCATCGCGGCGAGCTCGTCGGCATCGTCACCACGACCGACCTCCTGCTCGCACACGTCGAGCCGGCCGGCACGCCCGAGGCGCCTACGGCCGCGCCGCTCCGGGCGCCCTTGGTCGGGGACGCCATGACACCGAATCCGGTGACCGTCCACGCGGACGACTACCTGCTCGACGCCGCCGCGACCCTGCAGAAGCGCGGCGTGCGCCACCTGCCGGTGATCGATGGCGATCGCCGCGTCGTCGGCCTGCTCTCCGAGAGCGACGTCCGCGCCGCCATCGGCAACCCCGCGCGCGCTCTGGCCTCGGGCAGCGCCAGCATCGCGGCACACCTGCTGCGCGTCGGGGCCGCGATGACGCGCGCACCGGCCACCACCACGCCGGAGCAGTCGGTGCACGAGGTCGCGCTGCAGTTCGTGCACCACTCGGCGACCGCGGTACCCGTGGTCGAAGCGGATGGCAAGCTGGTCGGCATCCTCTCGTACGTCGATCTACTGCGCGTGCTCTCGCGCGCCTGAAGGCGCCGCGCGGCGCAGCCGCATCTCGCGACGGATGGCGACCACGTCGTCGTCCACCAGGCGTTCGAGCGCCGGGAAGATGTGGGCCTCCTCGGCCGCGAGGTGGGCGCTGAAGCCGAGCTCCAGCGAACGCGCCAGCTCGACGAGGTCACCGCGCAGCTCCGGCAGGAGCTCGGGTGCGGACGCGAGCCGCTGCCAGCGCAACACCCCCGCCGCCACCAGGGCCTCGAGCGGCCGATGCTCATCGTGCATACGCTCCACCGCCAGGTCGACCACCCGATCCGTGGGTCGTAGCAGCAGCAGGCGCGGACGGAGCGACTCGTCCTCGTCGGCGACGTGCAGCGGCAGGGCGCGCTGGAAGTAGTCCACCAGCGCCCGGGCGGCAGCTGCGATCTCGGCCACCGGCGTCGCCTCGGCGGTGGCGAGCCGCCTGGCGACCTCGCTGAAACGCCGGATCTTGGCATGACAACCGAGCAGGTCACGCGTCAGCAGCTCGACCGGATCGGCGACGGCGCCGCCCGCCATGGGCTTGCGAATGGCGATCATGGGCCGGATCCCTGCACGAGGCGCGCCGAGCAGCGCCGCCACGCGAGAAGCCTACGGTCAGCCGAGGATCGGCCAGCGCCGCTCTGGCACGCTCGTCGCAACAGCCGAGAGCATGACGCAGTCGCCGCGAGGTCCAGAGTGCTCCGGTTGCCCGTGCGGCCTCGCGGCGCTCGCCAGCGGTAGCTCGTGCCCGTTCGGTGCGGTCGCTCGCGACAAGGGCGATGTGCTGTTCCGCGAGGGCGACCTCGCGGAGCGGGTGTGGTTCGTCCGGCGCGGCACGGTGATGCTCGAGCGCTTCACCTCGGCGAGCGGCGGGGCGCGCGTCCACGCGGTGCGACGCACGGGCTCCTTCGTCGGGCTCGAGGCGCTGGTCCGGCGCGGCTACCTGGACACCGCCCGCACTGCCGAGCCCACGCTCGTCTGCGGCGCCTCCAAGGCGGTCGTGGACCACTGGCTCGGCGATCGCCACACACCCGCGCGCGTGGCGCTCGAGCAGGTGCTGCTCACCGAGGCCGTCGAGCAGCCACGCAGCGGCGGCCCCGATGGCCCGGCGCCCCGGCGTGTGGCCCGCTGGATCCTGAAGGAAAGCCTCGAGGGCGAGGGGCTCCTGCTGCCGCGGCGACACGTCGCCAGCCTGCTCAACATGGTGCCGGAGACCTTCTCTCGCGCGCTGGCGCAGCTGGTCGAGCGCGGCGCGATCGAGGCCTCGCGCACCCGGCTCCACATCAAGGACATCCAGGCGCTGCGCGCCGCCGCGGATCCGCTCTAGCGCCCACGCGCCTGAAGTCCCCGACCCAGTTCGAGGTCATCGGCCTGGTAACGCCCTCCGTGCCCGGGGTTCCTCGCGGTGCCATGGCTGCCCCCGGCTACGGCGAGGCCCGTACCGCGAACGCTCTCGCGAGCTTGCCGGGCGCCCCACCCGGCTTCGCGCAAGTCTTGCGCGAGGACGCGCAGCTGCCGCACTTGCTTCGCACCGCGGCGGCTGCGGCCCGCGCGTTCGTGCGGCGCCTGCGGCCGCCCTGGCGCTCGCCTCTTGGTGAGGTCCTTGCACCGGGAGCCCTCATGAGCGGATTTCCCGAGGTCGCGCCCGACGTCGTCGCACGCTACGAGGTCCCTGGCCCGCGCTACACCAGCTACCCGCCCGTGACCCACTGGAGCTCGTCGTTCGGTCCCGACGACTACCGAGCCCGGCTGGCCGCGGCCGCACGCGAGGGCGCGGCGAGCCCGCTGTCTTTGTACCTGCACCTGCCGTTCTGCCACAAGATGTGCGGGTTCTGCGGCTGCAACGTGGTGATCGCGAAGGATCAGGGCCGCGCCGACCCGTACGTCGATGACGTGATCGCCGAGATCGAGCTGGTCGCCGGCCTGCTCGACAAGCGGCGCCACTTCGCCCAGCTCCACTTCGGCGGCGGCACGCCGACCTTCCTCCGCGAGGATCAGCTGCAGCGCCTCTGGGACGGCCTGCGCCGCTGCTTCTCACCCACGGGCGACGCTGAGCTGGCGGTGGAGGTGAACCCAGTCGTGACCTCCGCCGAGCAGCTCGGCCTCCTGCGCCGGCTGGGCTTCAACCGCCTGTCGATTGGCGTCCAGGACCTGGATCCGGCCGTCCAGGAAGCCATCGGTCGCGTGCAGAGCGTCGCGGCCGTCAGGGACGTCGTCGTCGAGGCGCGCCGCCTCGGCTTCAGCGGCATCAACTTCGATCTGATCTACGGGCTGCCGCTGCAGACGCCGGCGAGCTGGCGACGCACCCTCGACCAGGTGCTCCAGCTCGCGCCCGATCGCCTGGCGGTCTACTCGTTCGCCTACGTGCCCGACCTGAAGCCGCACCAGCGGCGGCTGGGCGCGTTCGGCCTGCCCCATGGCACCGACAAGCTCAGCCTGTTCAAGCTCGCCTACGACCGGCTCACCGCCGCGGGCTACCTGGCCATCGGCATGGACCACTTCGCGCGCGCCGGTGACGAGCTCGCGCAGGCGCAGGCGCAGCGGCGGCTCTGGCGCAGCTTCCAGGGCTACACGATCAAGCGTTCCTCCGACACGGTCGCCTTCGGCAGCAGCGGCATCAGCGACGTGCAGGGCGCGTACGCGCAGAACGGCGCGTCGATCCCGCGCTACCACGAGGCCATCCAGCACGGGCGCCTGGCGACGGCGCGCGGCTTCGTGCGGTCGGCGGACGACCAGCGCCGGAGCGACGTCATCACGCGGATCATGTGCAACTTCTGGGTCGACCTGGGTGAAGGCGGTGCGACCTACTTCGCGCGTGAGCTCGAGGCACTCCGCGCCCTCGAGCGCGAGGGCCTGGTGCGGGTCCGCGGCACCGAGATCGAGCTGTCGCCGCTCGGGCGCGCCTTCGTCCGCAACGTCGCCATGATCTTCGACGCCCACCTGGACACCGCGGGGCCGGCGCGCGCGGCGGCGTCCACCGTCTGATCGTGGCACGGCCGATGCTCTTTCGAGATCGTGGAGGTGCTCATGAACCGCGTCCTCGTCCTGTTTGCCTCGTACCACGGTCAGACCCGCCGCATCGCGTTTCGCATCGCCGAGACGCTGCGCGCGCGCGGACTGCACGTGCATCTCCGCGACCTCGCCGACGAGCAACCCGACCCGGCGGGCTTCGCGGCCGTCATCGTCGGCGCGCCGGTGCACATGAGCCGCCACCACCCCGCGATCGCGAGCTGGCTGGAGCGCCACGCGGCGACGCTGGCGACCCGGCCGGGCGCCTTCTTCTCGGTGAGCATGTCGGCGTCGTCGGCGCGCGCCACGGTCCGGCGCGAGATCGAGCAGATCGCGGCGACCTTCCTCGCCGGCGTGGGCTGGCGACCCACGCACGTCGCGACGTTCGGTGGAGCCCTGCGCTACACGCAGTACGGCTGGCTCACGCGCCAGCTCATGAAGCTCGTCGTCGGATCGCAAGGCCGGCCCACCGATACGAGCCGAGACCACGAGTTCACCGACTGGCCGCAGGTCGACCGTTTCAGCGCCGATCTCCTGCGCGCCCTGCACGTGGCCGCGCCGGGCGCGGCGCAGGCTTGCGACGTCGCGCTCGCCCCAACCTGATAACCCTGGTCGCGGGCTCCTGGTGCCCGCGTCCCCATGCATTCGTGCGGGCGGCGAGGCGCGCCGCGTGACTTCGGTTGCACCACGCCGCCCGCGGCAGGTCGACGTCCACGGTCGCAGGCGCGGGCGCGGAGCGCTTCGTGCCTCCGCCGGCCGGTGGGCTCACGTTGTCGGACGCGAGTTCGGCGGCGTCGCCGGGTGCGACAGGCATTCCTCCCCGGATCTGGCAAGATGGCGTGACGCTTGCGAGGTTTCAGCGCGGCTGGTTGCCTGGAGCAGACATGACGATTCCCACCGAGCCGATCGGCAGCATTCCCCGTCCGCCTGCCCTGATCGAGGCTGTCGCCAGGAATGCCGGCAACGCCGATGACCCCGCCCTGGAGTCGCTCTTCGAGCAGGCGATCCGGGACACGATCGAGGGCTTCGAGGCGACCGGATCGCCCGTGATCACCGACGGTGAGCAGCGCAAGTACCACAACTTCTGGGACTACTGCGTGCACGGGCTGCCCAACATGGCGCCCGACGGCTTCAAGATCCCGTTCGCGGCGGGTCACACGCGCCGGATGCCGCGCCTGACCCAGGCGCCGTTCCGCTACCGGACCCACGCGGATCGTTATTTCGAGGTCGCGAAGCGCTACGCGACGCGCCCGGTGAAGCAGGCGGTGATCTCGCCGTCCGCGCTCAGCCTGCTCTACCCGGCGGAAGGGATCCCCGGCTACTCGCGCGAGCACTTCATCGAGGATCTGCTCGCCGAGCACGTCGGCGAGGTACGCCGCTGCCTCGAGAAGGGCGCGCACGCCGTGCAGCTCGACTTCACCGAGGGCCGGCTCGCCGTGAAGCTCGATCCCACCGGGGTGCTGCTCGCCAGCTTCATCGACCTCAACAACCTCGCGCTCGCCCGCTTCTCCGCCGAGGAGCGCAAGCGGATCGGCGTGCACACCTGCCCGGGCGGCGATCGAGACTCGACCCACAGCGCCGACGTCGACTACGCCGAGCTGCTGCCCAGCCTGCTCCAGCTCAACCTGACCAACTACTACATCGCGCTCGCCGGCGAGAAGGATCGCAAGCGCGTCCTCCAGGTGATCCGCGATCACCTCAAGCCCGGTCAGCGCATCTTCGCGGGCGTCGTGTCGCCGATCGATCCACGCATCGAGACCCCCGAAGAGGTCCGCGATCGGATCCTCGAGGCCGCGGAGTACATCCCGCTTTCGCAACTCGGCACCAACGCCGACTGCGGGTTCTCGCCCTTCAGCGATGACGACTCGACGACCCGCGAGACCGCGTTCGCGAAGATCGCCGCTCGGGTGCGCGGTACGGCGCTGGCCGCCGAGGTCCTGCGGTAGCGAATGGCCATCGAAGGCGAGGACAAGCTGCTGCTCTCGACCGCGCTGCAGAACGCACAGAGCATCCTGCAGGCGCGGCAGCGCGCCGAGCACGAGCTCATCAGCACCAAGGAGGCGCTCGAGGAGGAGACGCGCATCCTCGAGCTGCTCAACAAGACCGGGGCCATGCTCGCCTCGAACCTCGAGCTGCAGAGCGTCGTGCAGAGCGTCACCGACGCAGCGACCCAGCTGAGCGGCGCGCAGTTCGGCGCTTTCTTCTACACCGGGACCAACGCCGAGGGCGGCCTGCTGTCGCTGTTCACGCTGTCGGGCGCGCCGCGCGAGGCGTTCGAGGGCTTCGGCCAGCCGCGCGCGACGCCGATCTTCGCGCCGACCTTCCGCGGGGAGGGCGTGGTCCGGATCGCCGACGTCCACAAGGATCCCCGCTACGGCCAGATGGGCCCGCACCACGGCATGCCGCCCGGTCACCTGCCGGTGCGCAGCTACCTCGCGGTTCCGGTGATCGCGCGCTCCGGCGAGGTGCTGGGCGGCCTGTTCTTCGGGCACGGTGACGTCGGCGCGTTCACCGAGCGATC
>JBKJOI010000849.1:0-6693 GCA_046595695.1 Haliangiales bacterium
CCGAGGTACTCGTGCGCTTCGGCGAGCAAGGGCGACCGCGCGATCGCCTCTTGAAACGCGCGAACTGCCGCGCGCGCGTCGCCCTGCTGAAGGCGGAGGATCGCGATGGTGTTGAACGTCTCGCCGATCGACGAGTCGATCGCGAGCGCGCGAAGGGAGAGCTCTTCGGCCTCGGCGATCACTGAGTTGGCGCCGCCACCGCTCAGGATCCACGAGCGTGCGAGAGCGGCACCGAGCGCGCTCATGATCCACGGATCGCCGGGCCACGACGCGTGCGCCCTGCGCAGGATCTCGATCGCCTCGTGCACGCGCTCCGAAGCGAACGACGCATAGAGCTTGCGCGCCGTGCGATAGGCCTCGCGCGCCTCCGGATCCGACGGACCGCGCCGCCCTGCGTCGTCGAGAAGCCGTGCGCGGAGCGCTTCGATCGTGCCACGCAGCACGTCATCCTCGAGGCCGAAGGGATCGTCGGCCGCACCCTCCCACCGCTCCGACCACAGCTGACTCCCGGTCGCGATATCGACGGCGCGCACGCGCACGCGCGCTTTGCCCCCAGCGACGCGCACGGAGCCCTCGACGACCACGTCCGCGCTCAGAACGCGCCCGACGGTCGCGGCGTCGCCCTCCTTGGTCCGCAACATCGCGGTGACGCTCGTCGGTGGAAGAACCCGAATCCCCCGCAGGCCGCAGAGCGCGTCGGCGATCGCGGTCATGAGATCGATCGCACCGGGCGACGGGGTCCCCTCGGGAGGAAGCACCGCAATCGTGCGCGGCCCCGCATTCGAGATCACCGTCGAAGAGGTGATCGGCGTCGACGCGGGCATCGCGATGGTCGGCTCGATGCGCTCGACTCGCACGCCGCGCAGCTCCTCGATCCGGCGAAGAAACGCCTGGGCGTCCGGGCGATCCTCACGCTTGCGTGCGAGCGCCGCGTAGAGCAACGTCGCGACGCCCTCCGGCAGGTCCTCGACCTTGGTGCGCGGATCGGGGAACGTGCCCGCGAGGCGCGCCGCCGCGAGCGCATACACGGTCTCCCCGACGAACGGCAGCTCGCCCGTGAGCATCTCGTACAGCACGATCCCGAGCGCGAAGATGTCCGCGCGTCCGTCGAGCTCGCGCCCCTCGACCTGCTCGGGCGCCATGTACGCGGGCGTGCCGGTGAGCGCGCTGGCAAAGGCGACCGCGCCCGCGCCGCGCGGCTCGGCGCGCAGCGACGCGATGCCGAAGTCGGTGATGGCCACGCGCCCATCGGTGGCGATGAGCACGTTGTCGGGCTTGAGGTCGCGGTGGATCACGCCCGCGGCGTGCGCGGCGGCCAGCCCCGCGCACAGCGGCTCGACCAGCGCGGCGACGCGCGCCGGCGCGAGCGCGCCCTCGCGCGCGACGACCGCGGCCAGCGACTCGCCGTCGACGAGCTCCATGGTCAGGAACTTGCGGTCGCCGTGGTCGCCGATGTCGAAGGCGCGCGCCACGTTGCGGTGGGTCACGCGCCGCGCCAGCTTCACCTCGCGGCGGAACTGCTCGAGCATGGGCGGCGACGCGACCAGGTCGGGGCGCAGCATCTTGAGCGCGATGATCTCGTCGAGCACGACGTCGCGGACCCGGTAGACCGTGCCCATGCCGCCGACGCCGACGATGCCGAGGATCTGGAAGCGCTCGCCGAGCAGCTCACCGTGCTCGACCACGGTGGCCGCCGCGGCGCCCGGCGCGCCCGGCTGGCTGCCGGCCGCGATCGTCTGCCCCAACCACGAGTCGTCGTCGCCAGCGGCCATACGGCCCTAGCATATCGTAGGTGCGCCGGATCACATGCCTTGGTAGAAGATTGTGAGACGCGGCGAGCCGCCCGGTCGACGGTGATCGTCGCCGGACGCGCCTCACCGGCCCGGCCGCTCGACCACGCGCACCGACGCCCAGATCGCTCGCCCGGTGGCTCCAGCGGGCACCTCGATGCGCGGGTCGAGCACCGCGTATCCGTCGGCGCGCAAGGTGAGGACGGCGGTCTCCTGGCCCGGGTCGTCGCAGCCCGGGGGCGGCGAGGACGAGGCTCAGGGCGACGAACGTGAACGGTCGGGAGCGCATGGGTACGGGGCGTCCAGAAGCAGCATCGATGCCAGATCCGCGGCCGCGGCTCGCGCGTGCCAGACCGAGCACTTACGCGGCTCGATCGAGACGGAACCGGCTGTGACACCGCGCCGACTGCCTGAGACAGCGCTGCGTAGGCCCGTGTGGCGCTACCAGCTGTCAGTCAGTGGCGACTCTTCACCATCAACTAGACACGATCTGTACGTGCTGGACGCTGTCCGGCTGGCACGACAGCTACCAGGCCGCGGCGCTGTCGACGCGGCTCGGCATCCCGCTCCTCTACGGCGTCGACGCCGTGCACGGCCACAACAACGTCTACGGGGCCACGGTCTTCCCCCACAACATCGGGCTCGGCTCCACGCGCGACGCCGAGCTGGTCGAGCGCATCGGCCGCGCAACCGCCGTGGAGATCGCCGCCACCGGGCTCGACTGGACCTTCTCGCCGTGCGTGGCGGTCACGCGTGACGACCACTGGGGTCGCGTCTACGAGTCGTTCGGCGAGCTGCCCGAGCTGCCCACTGCCATGGCCAGCCTCATCACCGGCCTGCAGGGCGCCTCGCTTGCCAGCAGCACCTCGGTGCTGGCCACCGCCAAGCACTACCTCGGCGACGGCGGCACGCTGGGCGGCGACGATCAGGGCCAGACCAACCTCGGTGAGGCCGAGCTGCGCGCGCTCCACCTGCCGCCCTTTCGCGCGGCGGTCGAGCGCGGCGTGGGCGCGGTGATGGTCTCGTACTCGAGCTGGAACGGCGCCAAGATGCATGGCCACCGCTACCTCGTCACCGACGTGCTGAAGGGCGAGCTCGGCTTCGGCGGCATCGTGGTCACCGACTGGGACGGCATCGAGCTGCTCGATGGCGCCTACGGCATAAGCGGCGCCGACGCGCGCGCCGGCGCCAACGCCGGCGTCGACATGTTCATGATCACCGAGCAGTACCGGAATTTCATCGCGCTCCTGCGCACCGAGGTGCAGGCCGGCCGCGTGCCGCTGGCACGCATCGACGACGCGAACCGGCGCATCCTGACCAAGAAGTTCGAGCTCGGCCTGTTCGAGAGGCCGTACGCCGACCGCTCGCTCCTGGGCCACGTGGGCAGCGCGGCCCACCGCGCGCTCGCGCGCGAGGCGGTGCAGAAGTCGCAGGTGGTGCTCAGGAACGAGGGCGGCGTGCTGCCGATCGCGCGCAGCATTGGCAAGATCTTCGTCGCGGGCAAGTCGGCCGACAACATCGGCTACCAGAGCGGCGGCTGGACGATCCAGTGGCAGGGCGGCAGCGGGCCGATCACGCCGGGGACGAGCATCCTCGCGGGCATCCGCAGCACCGTGTCGCCGCAGACGACCGTCACCTACGCCAAGAACGGCACCGGCATCGATGCCTCCTACGACCTCGCCATCGCCGTGATCGGCGAGACGCCCTACGCCGAGTACGAGGGCGACCGCACCGACGAGCTGAAGCTGGACGCGACCGACCTCGCCCTGCTCGCGAAGCTCGCGGCGTCCGGCGTGCCCGTGGTCGTCGTGCTGGTCTCGGGGCGTCCGCTCGACGTCAGCGAGCACGTGGCGGGCTGGGCCGCCTTCGTGGCCGCGTGGCTGCCCGGCACCGAGGGCCAGGGCGTCGCCGACGTGCTCTTCGGCGTGGTCGCGCCGACCGGCAAGCTGCCGGTCACGTGGCTGGTGAACGTTGCGCAGGAGCCGATCAACGTCGGCGACGGTCAGGTGCCGCTCTACCCGTACGGCCACGGGCTGACCTACGCGGCGGTGCCCGGGCCCGAGCCGGGCGAGCCCGGGCTCGACGCGCGCTCGACGATCCGCGCCGAGAGCTTCAGCGGCCAGTCGGGCGTGCAGCTCGAGGGCTGCGGCGAGCCCGGGTGCGGCCAGAGCGTCGGCTGGATCGCGCCCGGCGACCACTTCTACTTCGACGACGTCGAGTTCGGCACGGCGTCGCCGGTCACGGTCGAGACGCGCGTCGCCTCGGGCGGCTCGACGGGCCGCATCGAGTACCGCCTCGACGCGCTCGACGGACCGCTGGTCGCGCAGGTGCCGATCACGTCGACCGGCGGCTGGACCAGCTGGACGACGCGCAGCGTCGCGGTGACCGGCGCGGCCACCGGCCGGCATCGGCTGTACGTGGTCTTCACCGGCCCGGGCGGCGACTTCGTCAACGTGAGCTGGCTGCGCTTCTCCTGAGCGCGGGCGGCGATGGCGCGCCGTCTAGAACCATCCCGACAGCGACGCGCGCATGTCGAGGGTGGTGGTCGTCGACGAGCTCGTCAGCTCGCGGGTCACATCCAGGCTGCATGTAGTCTGTCCCCTCGGCAAACGCCTGCCGCCGGAAGATGGGCACGACACCTACGGTGAGGCTCCGCGTCACCAGCGCGTCGATGCCGACGGTGCCTGTCGTGTAGCTCTCTCCCGCCTCCCGGCTCTCGTGCCACAGGCACGTGTAGCGATCGATCGGGCAGGAGACCACGACGTCTCCCGCCGAGCCGAGCTCGTCGGCGTGGGCCGTGGAGGTGATAGCGAGGATGGCCAGCAGCGTTCCGAAGATTGTCTTCATCATGAAGCGCGATGGTGCAGGGAGCATGCCGCCTCGGCTCGGCTTGCGAATCGCGCACTTGGACCGCGCCGTGAGTGCGGCCGCGACAGAACGACATCGTGTCGACCCGGTGTCGTGCCGAAAGCTCAGCGGCGTGACATGGGTCGCGGTGGCGGACTCGTTCGGCGCTACTTCTTCACGCCCGTGACCGCGATCCACGCCGCCACGTCGGCGACGAGCTCCTCGGCCACCTGCCCGGCCTCGAGGTACTCGGCCGGCTTCGACTTGCCCTCGCCGGCCACGAAGAGGTGGTTCAGCGCCGGGTAGAGCTTCGCGGTCACGCCGGCGCGTCCGCCCAGGCCACGCTGCCAGCGCGTGAAGTCCTCGCGCCCGACCTGGTAGTCGCGGCCGCCCTGCGCGACGAAGGCAGGGCGCGGCGGCACGAGCTTCGCCGCCGTGGCGACCGGATCGTAGCCGCGTAGATCGACCCAGTAGCTGGCCGGGGCGCCCAGGATCGGCTCGTCGTCGTCCTCGAGGCCCGCGCTCTCGACGAGCGCCGCGTCGCGCTGCAGCTCGGCGAGCACGAGATCCCGGGCATCGGTCTCGGAGCTCTCGAGCGAGACCAGGTACTCGGCCTGCTCCACGAGCAACGTCGCGATCGCGCGCGCGGGCGCGGCCAGCAGCACCAGGCCGGCGATCTTCTTGTCGCGCGCGGCCAGGCGCGGCGCGAGCATCCCGCCCAGGCCGTGGCCGAGGACGAAGATGCGCTCGGGGTCGATGTCCTTGCGCAGGCGCAGCGCCGCGACCGCGGCGAGCGCGTCGTCGAGCACCTCGTCGTCGACGGTCAGATCATCGAGATCGGCGACGCGGTCGCCGTGCACGTGGGTGCGCTTGTCGTAGCGGAGCGCCGCGATGCCGCGCGCGCCCAGGCCGCGCGCGAGATCCCGGAAGGGTCGGTTCGCTCCCACCGTCGCGTCACGATCCAGGGGCCCGAGCCCGTGGACGAGCACCACGGCCGGGACGCGCCCGGGTGTCTTCGGCACGCTGAGGATGCCCGGCAATGGCCAGCCGGCAGCGCCCAGCGTGGCCTCGATCTCGCGGACTTCGAAACGACTCTCGGGAAGGGAAGCGGTCACGGCGCGCGAGCATAGCCTGGCGCGGCACGCGTGCCGGCACGGTGCACGTGTGGGTGGCCGGCCGCTCCGGTCCGGCGCCGTGGCCTGTCCGGAGTGCCTACCTGGCCTGCAATGTCATCGGTCCAGAGGTGCCAGCGCTTGATCGCGACAATGACTCCCACGGACGCGGTGGCGGGAGGTATGACGACCTCATGAGAAGAATGGCAGGCATCGGTCTCATCCTCTGGGCGACGGCGTGCGGCGGCAGCAGCAGCGGCGATGACAACGTGTGCGGCGGCGCCGTCGTCGTGCCGGTCGACGGCGACGGCTGCTGCACGGCGGGCGCGAACGCCACCACCGACAGCGACTGCGCGCCGGTGTGCGGCAACGATGTGTCGGAGTCGGGCGAGAGCTGCGACGACGGCAACACGACCGCCGGCGATGGCTGTGACGACCACTGCGTGGTCGAGGCCGTGGCGACGGCTTACCGGATCGACACCATGACCCTGGCCGATCCGCACCCGTTCGCGGCCGGCATCCTCGACGTCAGCGGCACGGTGGACGGTCTGCTCACCGACGCGATTACCAAGGACGGCGACATGCCGGCCGACAACCTGCTCGATCTGTCGATCGTGCCGGTGTTCCGCCCGCTCGATCAGGGCGCCAGCGCGACCGGGCCGCTCGACATCGTGTTCGCCGAGTGCTCCGCGCCGGTGGCGACCACGGAATGTGCGCGTCCCGCCACCGGCACCGTCGTCGCCACCACGTTCAGCAACGCGAGCAGCTGCCTCGCGCCGCTGCCCGGCACGACGAGCAACTACAGCCCCGCCGTGGTCGCGCCCGCGCCGCCGTGCTTCACCAGCGCGGCCGCCACGTTCGACGTGAGCCTCGGCGGCATCGTGCTGCCGCTACAGGACGCGCGCATCTCGGCCACCTTCGTCGGCACCCCGGCGACCGAGCTC
>JBKJOI010000877.1:0-10611 GCA_046595695.1 Haliangiales bacterium
CAAGGACTCCCTCGCCCTGCTCCTGCACCTCATGTACGGCGCGCAGGCGCCACCGCTGCTGCTGCTCGCGACCGTGCGCACGGGCAGCGACGAGGCACGCCAGCTCGGCGCGCTCTCGGGCGACACCCGCCACCTCGAGCTCGGCGGCCTCGCCCGCGCCGAGGCGCGCAGCCTGGTCGAGCTGCTCGCCGGCGGCCGCCACCGCGAGAACGACAGCATCACCGACGAGGCCGAGGGCCACCCGCTGTTCCTGCAGGAGCTCGTGCGCCACGTCGACAGCGGGGCGCCGCGGGTCACGACGGTGCGCCTCGACGACGCGCTGTGGGCGCGCGTCGACGCGCTCGAGGACCCGGCGCGCCGCCTGCTCGAGGTCATCGCGGTCGCCGGCGAGCCGCTCCTGCCCATGGTCGCCATCGACGCGACCGGGCTGGATCCGAGCCAGGGCGGCCAGCTGGTCGACCTCCTGCGCGCGGCGCACCTGGTGCGCTCGACCGGCGGCCGCGCCGGCGATCTCGTCGAGTGCTACCACGACCGCGTGCGCGAGTCGGTCAGCGGCCACCTGGCGCCGGCGACCACGCGCGGCCACCACGCGGCGCTCGCAGCCGCGCTCCAGGCCAGCGGCTCGGCGGGTGTCTCCCCGCAGGTGCTCGTGCGCCACCTCGAGGCCGCGGGCGAGCCCGCGCGCGCCGCCGCCCAGGCCGAGCTGGCCGCGCGCCGCGCCGCCGAGACGCTCGCCTTCGATCGCGCCGCCGAGCTGTTCCGCGCCGCGCTGCGGCTGGGCGCGTACTCCGGCGAGGAGCGTCGCCGCCTGCAGATCGAGCAGGGCGACGCGCTGCTCAACGCCGGCCGCGGCGCCGAAGCCGCCGACGTGTTCCTGAACGCCGCCGAGGGCGCCGACGCGGCCACCCGTCTCGAGTGCCGGCGCAAGGCCGCCGAGAACCTGCTCACCAGCGGGCAGACGGAGCGTGGTATCGAGGTGCTCGGGGTCGTGCTCGCCGAGTTCGGCGGCAGCTTCCCGGCGACGCCGCAGCGCGCGCTCGTCTCGCTGCTGTGGAACCGGGCGCGCCTGCGCCTGCGCGGCCTGGGCTGGAAGCCGCGCGATCCCAGCGAGGTCTCGGCGCGCGACCTCAGCCTCATCGACGTCTACCGCTCGGTCGCGGTCGGCCTCGGCATGATCGACACGGTGCGCGGCGCCGAGTTCCAGTCACGCGGCCTCATCAAGTCGCTCGAGATCGGCGAGACCGTGCGGGTGGCGCGCGCGCTGGGCCTGGAGGCCGCCTTCGTCGGCTCGGCCGGGCACAAGACGCGCACGCGCGTGGCGCGCCTGGTCGCGCACACCCGCGCCGCCGCCGCGCTCGTCGACGATCCGTTCATGCGCGCGTGGTCGATCGCCACCGGGGGCATCTTCCACTACCTCATGGGCGAGTTCTTCGACGGCGCCGCCGCGATCAAGCGCGCCGAGCGGATCCTGCTCGAGGAGACCACCGGCAACACCTGGGAGATCGCGACCTTGCGCATCTTCCACTGCAGCATCCTGCGCTTCGCCGGCCGCTACGGTGAGCTGCGCCAGATCTACGACGATCACGTGCCCGAGGCCGAGCGGCGCGGCGACCGCTACACCGAGGCGACCATCACCCGCATCGCGAACATCGTCTGGCTGGCCGGCGACGCCACCGAGGCGGCGACCCTCGATCTCGACAGCCGCGCCTGGGGTCCGCCGGCGGGCGGCTACCACATGCAGAACTGGTACGAGTGGCGCGCGCGCGCCGAGCTCGAGCTCTACCGGGGCTCGTCGGCGGGGGCGTACGCGAGCCTCGACGAGACCTGGACCTCGCTGCGGAGATCCAAGCTGGCGCGCGTGCAGCTCACCTGCACCGAGGCGCTGTGGCTCGAGGGCCGGCTCGCGCTCGCGCAGGCCGACGCCATGCCCGGCGAGCACGCCGCGCTGTGCGCACGCGCGCTGCGTGCGGCCAAGCAGCTCGAGGCGCAGCACCCCGGCTACGCCACGGTATGGGCGCGCCTCCTGCGCGCCGGCGCGGCGCACCGGATGGGGCACGTGGGGCGCGCGACCGAGCTCCTGCGCGAGGTCGTGCAGAAGGCCACGACCTCGTACCTGCTCGCCTGCGCGGCGGCCGCGGAGCTGGCGCTCGGACGCATCCTCGGCGGCACCGAGGGCGCCAGCCTGATGACCGAGGCACGCCTGCGCTTCGGCGTGGAGGGCGTGATCGACGCCGACCGCTTCGCCCGAGTGATCGCGCCCGGGTTCGACGCGGCGGGGTAGCGCGCGTGGCTACCAGGTCCGCGACGGCACGCTGGCGAGCTGGCGCGACAGCGCGACGAGCTGACCGGACGCGTCCCAGATCTCGCCGTCCTCCTCGAGGTAGCCGCCGAACAGGAAGCGGGTGCGGAACTGGCAGAGCAGCCAGCCCGGCACCGGCCGGGCGCGCACGTGCACCGTGAGCTCGATCGTGGGCACCCAGCCGGGCTGGATCACCGCGAAGATGGGCGGCGGCATGGAGTCGGCAAAGATCGGGAGTGCCAGCGGGTCGGCGGCGCGGCCGTCGGCGAGGCGCTGGTAGGCGCGCAGCTCGGCGCGCGTGCCGGGCGCGGCCGGATCGGCGCGCGTGCCCACGGCCCAGTGCACCGTCTCCGGGTCGAAGCGCTGCTCGAAGCGGTGCGCGATCTCGACCAGCGGCGCGCCCGCCGGCCGCGGCATGGCGTCGTCGACGCCGGGCATGGGCGGCGGGGCGGCGTCGCCGAAGCGCGGCCCGGGGTTGCCGAGCGTGCCCAGGGTCGCGAGCACGCGCGTGATCTCGCGGCCCGCCTGCGAGAGGCGCGCACAGGCGGTGCTCAGGCTCCGCCCTTGTTTGACGACCTCGACGGCGATCTCGAGCGGCCCGGGCACCGCGGGACGCAGGTAGTGCGCGCTGATCGACAGCGGATCCAGGCCCGGGAGCGCCCGCTGCATGGCGGCGAGCCCGAGCGCCATCACGTAGCCGCCGTTGGGCACGGGTCCGACGTTCCAGGCCGCGCTGACCTGGCCACCGTAACGTCCGGGAGCGAGCTCGCTCAGGGCAGTGTCGCGGTCGAGCTCGTGAGCCGCGGGGTTCGTGTCAATCGGTGAGGTCGGTGCCTCCGTCGTCTTCGTCGTCATGCTGGGCTGAGATGACGACGCTAGCCCGGTCGTGGCGCCCTAGCTGCTCTCACGGACAAGTCGGGTCCCGGGCCTTCGGCCCACCCGACTAGCGAAAATCCTCAGCAATTCAGCATCGAAATAGGCACTAGGCGATCCGCCCGGCCCGTGCCAGTCTCCCCACTTCTTTAGAAGGAGACCCGTCTTACCTTGCGTTTCGACGAACTTGGACTGATTGAACCGATCGCTGCGGCCGTCAAGGCCGAGGGATATGTCGCGGCCACTCCCATCCAGGAGCAGGCCATCCCCCACGTGCTCGCTGGCAAGGACCTTCTCGGCCTCGCTCAGACCGGCACGGGCAAGACGGCGGCGTTCGCGCTGCCGATCCTGCAACGCCTCCACGAGAAGGGCTACCGGCCGCACGGCGACCGGCCCATCCGCGTGCTCGTGCTCACGCCCACGCGCGAGCTGGCCACGCAGATTGGCGAGAGCTTCGCCACCTACGGCAAGAACCTCGGCTACAAGCACACCGTGATCTTCGGCGGTGTCGGCCAGAACGCCCAGGAGCGCGCGCTGCGCACGGGCATCGACATCCTGGTGGCGACCCCGGGCCGCCTGCTCGACCTGGCCGGCCAGCGCGTCGTGAACTTCAAGTCGCTCGACATCTTCGTGCTCGACGAGGCCGACCGCATGCTCGACATGGGCTTCATCCATGACGTGCGCCGCGTGATCGCGCTCCTGCCGGCGGTCAAGCAGACCCTGTTCTTCTCGGCGACCATGCCGCCCGAGGCGCAGCGACTCGCCGACATGCTGCTCAAGAACCCCGAGACCGTCGCGGTCGCGCCGGTGTCGGCCACGGCGGATCGGATCGACCAGTCGATCTACTTCGTCGAGAAGAACGACAAGCGGGCGCTGCTGGTCACGGTGCTCAAGGACGCGGGCATGCGCCGCGTGCTCGTGTTCACGCGCACCAAGCACGGCGCGAACCGGGTCGCCGAGCACCTCGACAAGGCCAACATCCGCGCCGAGGCCATCCACGGCAACAAGTCGCAGAACGCGCGCGAGCGCGCCCTCGCCGGCTTCAAGAGCGGCCACAACCGCGTGCTGGTGGCGACCGACATCGCGGCGCGCGGCATCGACATCGACGACATCACGCACGTCGTGAACTTCGATCTGCCCAACGTCCCGGAGAGCTACGTCCATCGCATCGGCCGCACCGCGCGCGCCGGAGCGTCGGGCAAGGCGCTGTCGTTCTGCGACAGCGAGGAGCGCGAGTTCCTGCGCGACATCGAGCGCCTCATCCGGCAGTCGATCCCCGTGGTCGACGACCATGCGCACCGTTCGACGCGGGCGGCCCCGACGCCCCGCGACCTCCAGGATTCCCGCGACAGCGGCCGCAGCGGCGGCGGCGGCGGCGGTCGTGGTGGTGGCGGCGGTCGTGGCGGCTTCGGTGGCGGTGGCGGTGGTCCGCGCCGGCCCTCGCCGCCGCCGCGTCGTGACGCCCCGCGCGGCGACGCGCCCGTGCGCACCGCCTCGGCGTTCGATCCCTGGGCGGGCGAGCGCGCGCAGACCGAGCAGCAGGCGCGTCCGCAGACCGACGGTCCCCGGCCACATGGCGCGGGCGGCCACGGCGGCGCGCCGCGGCCTCCCGGGCCCGGTGGTGGACAGCGTCGTCGTCGCGGTGGTCGCGGCGGCGGTGGTGGCGGCGGTCGTGGTCCTGGCGGCGGCGGTGGCCACCGCGGCCCGCAAGCCTAGGCGCACACTCCGTTCAGCTCACGGCGCCAGCACGACGGCGACCGGCACGAACCGCGCTCCGGTTCCGTCGCCGATCGCGCCGTGGGCGTTCTCGCCCCAGCAGTACAGCCGGCGCTCCACGCCGCGAATCCCGCACGAACGATCCGCACCCGCCGACACCGCGAGCCAGTCGTGCGCACCCGCGAGCGAGGCACCCAGGCCGGCGCGGCCGTTCAGCGTGCCGTCGCCGAGCTGACCGAGGTAGTTGTCGCCCCAGCAGTGCAGGTCGCCGTTCGCGCGCACCGCGCAGGTGTGCGTGCCGCCCAGGTCCACGTGCGTCCAGTCGGCGTTGGCCAGCGCGATCGGGATCGGCTGCGGGTTGGTGCTGGCGACGCCGACCTGCTGGCCGCTGTTGTTGCCCCAGCAGAGCAGGTTCCCCTGCACGCCGCCGCGGATCCCGCAGGCGTGCGCCAGCCCGGCGCCCACGGCGGTCCAGCCCGCCATGGTGCTGGTGACCTCGAGCGGGGCGGTGGCGGTCGCGCCGCCCACGCGCGCGAGCTGCCCCGACTCGTTCTCGCCCCAGCACCAGAGCTTGCCCGCATCGGCGCCCGCGCCCACGCCGCAGCCGAAGTAGACGCCCAGCGCGAGCGCGCTCCACGCCGCCGGGCCGCCAGCGATCACGGTCGGCGTGGCCACCGGCGCGCCGCTCGTGCCGTTGCCGAGCTCGGTGCGGTCGTTGACTCCCCAGCAGACGCGCGCGCCCGCGGGATCGAGGACACAGTTGTGCTGTAGCCCGGTATCGAGCGTGGCGTGCTCGCCCGCCTCGACCGGCACCGGCACCGTGCTGGGACCGCCGCCGCTGCCCAGCTCGCCGGTGTCGTTCGAGCCCCAGCAGTGGATCGCGCCGCTCGAGTCGAGGCCGCAGCTGTGGCTACCGCCCGCGGTCACCTGGCGCCAGCTGCCCGCGAACGTCACCGGCGTGGGCGTGTACGCCAGCGGTCCAGCTGCCGCGCTGCCGATCTGGCCGGCGTTGTTGCGGCCCCAGCAGTAGGCCGCGCCGCTGGTCTCGGCGACGCCGCAGGTGTGGTAGAGGCCGATGTCGACCGAGCGCCAGGGCGCGATCGACGCGCCGACCTCGACGGGCGACAGCTTGCCGGCGACCGTGCCGTCACCGACCTGACCGTTCGCGTTGTCGCCCCAGCAGCGGATCTCACCGCCCGCGAGCAGCGCGCAGACGTGCGCGTAGCCGACCGCGATGGCCTGCACACCGGCCAGCGACGCCACCGAGACCGGCGTGCTCGAGCCGTCGCCGGGCGGCCGGCCCAGCTCGCCGAGCCCGTTCGAGCCCCAGCACTGCACCTGGCCGGCGATGCGCACGCAGCCGCCGTTGCCGCCCGCCGACACCTGCAGGTACCCGGTGCCGGTCGCGTAGCGGGTGGGCACGTTGGCCTGGCCGGCGCCGCCGGGCACCTGCGACCCGCTGCCCCAGCAGTACATCGCGCCCGCTGGATCCAGGCCGCAGCCGTACGAGTCGCCCAGCTCGAGGCTCTCCCAGTCGATGTCGGCGCCGCCCTCCGCGGTGACCGTGGGCACGCGCAGGCTGGCCGTGACCAGCCCGACGCCCAGGCGGCCGTCGCCGTCGGTGTCGCCGCCGTTATAGCCCCAGCAGTACAGATCGCCGTCGCCACCCGCGCTCTCGCGGATCCCACACACGTGGTAGAGCCCGGCGCCGATGGCGGTCCAGTCGCTGCCCGTGCCGATCTGCACCGGCACCGCCGAGGCGTCGATGGCCGCCGGGCGCGCCAGCTGGCCCGCGATGTTGGAGCCCCAGCACCAGAGGGTGCCGTTGTCGCGGATCGCGCAGGTGAAGATCGCGCCCACGGCGACGCGCGTCCAGCTCGTGCCGCTCGCCGGCGTGGAGACCTCGCTCGGCGCGGCGTGGAACGAGCCGTTCGTGCCGTCGCCGACCTGACCATCGCCGTTCGTGCCCCAGCAGAAGAGCCGCCCGCCGCCGCGCAGCCCGCAGGTGTGCGCGTAGCCGGCGACCACCTCCTGCCAGTCGAGCTCGACGCCGACGCGCGTCGCGAAGCCGCTGTTCATGGCGCCCGGAACGCCCAGTTGACCCTGGTCGTTAGCGCCCCAGCAGCGCAGCCCGCCGTGGGTGTCGATGGCGCAGGAGTGCCCCTGCCCGGCCGCCAGCGAGCGGAAGCTGCCGACGATGCCCGCGTCGGCGCCGCCGCCCGCGTCGGCGGCGCCGCCGGCGTCGGCGTCAGGGTTGCCCGCGCAGGTCTCGCCCGCAGGCAGGCAGTAGTCGTCGCTGGAGCATTCGAGGTTGTTCGGACAGGTGCCGCCGGCGCCGCAGCGAACGCTGCAGCGGGCGAGGCCCGGCGAGTAGCAGGCGTGGACGAGCGCGAGCGCTGTGACGACGGCGCTCAGGCTGGCGCCCCCCGCCAGCCAGGTCGTGAGACGTGACATCGCGCCGACTATAGCGCAGCGCGGGAGCGGGCAGGCGAGCCGCGGCGCGGGCTAGAAGGTCAGCTGCGCCATGCTGCGGACCTCGACGTTGGCCTTGTCGGCCACGCCGTCTTCGTCCTCGCCGGTGGTCTGCGTGATGCCGAAGTCGGTCGCCCACTTCCACGAGTGACCATGGAAGTAGTAGTTGAACGCGCCGCGGATCTCGAGGTTCTTCCGATCCGGGTCGGCCGCGGTGGGGACGAACGAGAAGCGCGCCGCCACCTGGACCTTCTTGGGGGTCAGGAAGAAGCCCGCCTGGACGTTCGCGCCCAGCTCGGCCTCCGAATCGGCGCCGCGCGCCTTCATCATGAACACGCCGAGCAGCAGGTCGAAGCCCTCGATCTTCACGATGCCGTCGACGCCGACGCCGTGCTGCATGTTGTCGGCGACCGACTCCTCGCCGCCCTTCTCGAGCTCGGCCAGGTCGACCTTGTAGCTGGCGGCGACGGCGAAGCGCAGCGGACCACCCTCGAGATCGCCCTCGCTGTAGCCCTTGATCTTGCCGGAGTTCCAGCCGACACGCAGCACCAGCGCGGGCTGCCAGTCGGCGGGCGCCGAGCCGGGCGTGCCACCGGCGCAGGTGATCGCCATGGTGACCGCGTCCTGGGTGCACTTGACCGGGATGGCGGGCTTGTCGGTGCCGGCCTTGAACGAGTTGAACAGGCCGACCGCCCACTCGATGCCCTCGGGCGACTTCTCGTAGTTGTTGTGGAACGCGATGCCGAGGTCGCGGCCGCCCTCGACGAACTCGGCGGTGTTGGCGCGCTCGTTGAACTCGCTGCCGAAGTCGGAGACGATCTCCTGGCGGTTGAACGGCTGCTTCCACTGACCGACGCGCAGCGCGACCTTGCCGTCCGAGAACGCCTGCTCGATGTAGAGGTCCTTCACGAACGCGAAGCCGGTCTTGTCACCCATCGCGAACTCGAGCTTGTAGCGGTGGTCCTCGCCGAAGACGTGACCCTCGAGCTGCAGGCGCGCGCGCGGGATGGTCACGTGCTGCGCGATCTCGGAGTCGTCCTCGGTGGGCTTGAGGTCGTAGCGAAACTGCGTGCGCAGCGCGAGCTTGAGCTCGAACTCGCCGTCCTCCGAGACCAGCTTGACGCCCTTGTCGTAGGAGGCGCTGATGGGCGAGGCCTCGGACTTCTTCGCCTCGACCACCGGCGGAGTGGGCTCGGCTACCGGTGCCTCGACCGGGGCGACGTCCGGCGGCGCATCAGCCGGCGGGGTCTCCGCGGGCGGGGGCGTGGCGGGGTCCTGGGCGCGGGCAACGCCCGCTTGGGCCGCCACCAGGCCCAACGCAAGGGCGCAGGAGGCAAAGCGACGAACGGTCTTGTTTTCCATGCGTCGGAGTTACCGGACGGGTGTGACAGCCGGGTGACACACGCGCGACGGCGGCGAAAATGATCGGCGGCAACGAGCGCCGGGATCACTCCCGGCGCAGCGTGATCACGACGGACTTGGACGTGGGCGTGCGGCTGCGCTCGGCGAAGCTGTCCCAGGGCACCAGCGTGTTGGCCTCGGGAAAGTAGGTCGCGGCGCAACCCCGCGGCAGGTCGTAGGGCACGATCACGAAGCCGCGCGCGGTGCGCTCCACGCCGTTCCAGGAGCTCACCAGCGTCACCCGCTGCCCGGCCTGCACGCCCCGCTCGGCGACGTCGTCCGGGTTCATGAGCACCACGCGGCGGTGGCCGTAGACGCCGCGGTAGCGATCGTTCACGTCGTAGACGGTGGTGTTGAACTGGTCGTGGGTGCGCACCGTGGTCATGAGCAGCTCACCGGGCGCGAGCTGGCGGCGCGGCCGCTCGTGCACGGTGAAGCGCGCGCGCCCGGTGGCGGTGCCGAAGACGCGCCTTCGTGCCGGGTTCTCGAGGGTGAAGCCGCCCGGCTCGCGCACTCGCTCGTTGAAGTCGGCGAAGCCGGGCACCACGCGCGCGATGTGCGCGCGGATCCGATCGTAGTCGCCGGCCAGGCCGAGCCAGTCGACGCGCGAGCGCGCGCCCAGCGTGGCCGCGGCGAGGCGCGCCACGATGGCCGGCTCGGAGAGCAGCTGGGGCGACGCGGGCGCGCGCTTGCCGCGCGACGCGTGCACCACGCTCATGGAGTCCTCGACGGTGACGAACTGCGGCCCGGTCGCCTGGACGTCCTCCTCGGTGCGGCCGAGGCAGGGCAGGATCAGCGCGGTCTCGCCGGTGACCAGGTGCGAGCGGTTCAGCTTGGTGGCGACGTGCGCGGTCAGCTTGCAGCGCGCCAGGCCGCGCGCGACGTGCTCGGTGTCGGGCGTCGCCGACAGGAAGTTGCCGCCCAGGCCGAAGAACACGCGCGCCCGGCCCTCGTGCATGGCCTGGATCGCGCCCACGGTGTCGAGGCCGACCCGCTCGGGCGGGGTGAACTCGAACTCGGCGGCGAGCGCGCCCAGCCACGCCGGCGGGTGCTCCCAGATGCCCATGGTGCGGTCGCCCTGCACGTTGGAGTGCCCGCGCACCGGGCAGGCGCCCGCGCCCGGCCGGCCCAGGTTGCCGCGCAGCAGCAGGAAGTTCACGATCTCCTGCACGTTGGCGACGCCGTTCCTGTGCTGGGTGATGCCCATGGCCCAGCACACGATGGTGCGCTCGGCGCCGATCGCGATGGCGGCGGCCGCGCGCAGCTCGGCCTCGGACACGCCGCACTCGGCGACCAGCTCGTCCCAAGGCTGCGCCTCCACGTGCACCGCGTAGGCCTCGAAGCCGCTCGCGTGGCGGCCGATGAAGTCGCGGTCGAGCACCTGGCCGGGCCGGCGCTGCTCCTCCTCGAGGATGGCCTTGCCGAGCGCCTGCAAGAGCGCGACGTCGCCGCCCACGCGCACCTGCAGGAACAGGTCGGCGATCTCGGCGCCCTTGCCGAGGAAGTCCTGGACCAGCTGCGGGTGCTGGAAGCGCGACAGCCCGACCTCGCGCAGCGGGTTCACCGCGACGATGTGCGCGCCGCGCTTGCGCGCCTCGCGCAGCGTCGAGAGCATGCGCGGGTGGTTGGTGCCGGGGTTCTGGCCGATGAGGAAGATCGCGTCGGCGTGCGCGAAGTCCTCGAGCGTGACCGTGCCCTTGCCGGTGCCCAGCGACTCGACCAGCCCGGTGCCCGACGACTCGTGGCACATGTTCGAGCAGTCGGGCAGGTTGTTGGTGCCCAGGGCGCGGGCGAAGAGCTGGTAGACGAACGCGGCCTCGTTGGACGTCTTGCCAGACGTGTAGAAGACG
>JBKJOI010000917.1:0-8623 GCA_046595695.1 Haliangiales bacterium
GTGAACACCCAGGGACAGGTAGGTCTGGCCGGCGGCACCGTTGCACTCGGCCCAGTTGCCGCGCTGGAGGCTGCCGAAGAGGGCGTAGGGCGGCTTCTGCGCGGTGATGCTGCTGCGATCGGCGACGTTGGGGTTCACCTTGACCACCAGGTTCTCCCAGCCCGCGGCCGCGTACTGCTTGCCGAGCGCGGCGGCGAGATCGGCGACGGTGCCGGCGTCGAAGCACCACGCGCCCTCGACGCGCTCGCCCACCTGCGCGTGCCCGAACGGGCGCACCACGCGCGCGCCCGTGGGGGCGGGCACGAGCGGCCCGACCTCGTCGGCGGTGATGGGCGCGAGCTTGCGCACGACGTTGGGCTGGCGTGGGCCGCTCATCTGCGAGCGACCCGCGCGCTCGGCCCGGTCACGCCCGAGGTCCTGGGTGGCGGGCGCCGCGGGCGTGGGCTCCTTTTTCTTGCAGGCCGGGCTCACGACGGCCACGAGCACCAGCAGCAGCACCTGGGAGCACATGGGCGGGCCTCCTAGCCGCACTGGCCACGCTGCCGCAGCGCGTGGTCGATGAGCACCAGCGCCACCATGGCCTCGACGATGGGCACGGCGCGCGGCAGGACGCACGGGTCGTGGCGCCCGCGCGCCGCGATGGTCGTGTCGTCGTAGCGCTCGTCGACGGTCGCCTGCTCCTTCAGGATGGTCGCGGTCGGCTTGAACGCGGCGCGCAGGAGCAGGTCCTCGCCGTTGGTGATGCCGCCCTGCACGCCGCCCGAGTGGTTCGAGCGCGTGTGCGGTTTGCCGTCGGGGCCGCGGAAGAACGGGTCGTTGTGCTGCGAGCCGCTCATGCGCGTGCCGGCGAAGCCCGAGCCGCTCTCGAAGCCCTTGCACGCGGGCAGCGAGAGCATCGCCTTGGCGAGATCGGCATCGATCTTGTCGAAGACCGGCTCGCCCCAGCCCGCGGGCACGCGCCGCGCCACGGCCGAGACCACGCCGCCGAGCGAATCCCCCGCCTTGCGCGCGCCATCGATGGCGGTCTCCATGCGCGCCGCGGCCTCGGGATCGGGGCAGCGCGTGATGTGCGCCTCGACGTCGGAGCGCCCGACCTTGCTGGCGTCGACGGCGGCCTCGATCTCGTGGACCTGCGAGACCCAGGCGACGATCTCGACGCCGAAGGTCATGGCCAGCCACTTGCGCGCGATCGCGCCGGCGGCGACCCGGCCGATGGTCTCGCGCGCGCTCGCCCGGCCGCCGCCCTCCCAGGCGCGGATGCCGAACTTCGCCTGGTAGGTGTAGTCGGCGTGCGACGGACGGAACTTCTCCGACATCTCGTCGTAGTCACGCGAGCGCTGATCGGCGTTGCGCACGAGCAACGCGATGGGCGTGCCCAGCGTCAGTCCCTCGCGAATTCCCGAGAGGATCTCGACGGCATCCGCCTCCTTGCGCTGGGTCGTCAGGCGGCTCTGCCCGGGCCGGCGGCGGTCCAGCTCGGCTTGCAGGTCCTCCAGCGACACCGGCAGCCGGGGCGGACAACCGTCGACGACGACGCCCACGCCCGGCCCGTGCGACTCGCCGAAGGTGGACACCCGGAACAAGGTACCGAAGCTGCTCGACATTCTGGCGCGCATCCTAGCACGTGAAAAACCTGCAATCGCGCGGGCTTGGAGTGTGGTATCCACGCGATCCATTTGCTAGGATCCGCCGCCATGTCGTCGTTCGATCCCCTGTCACTGAGTAGCTCGCTCGCGTACATCGAAGAGCTCGAAGCGCGCCATGCGCTGGACCCGGCCTCGCTGGATCCTTCGTGGCGAGCTCTCTTCGAGAACGGCCACGCTCAGCCGCACCAGCCGACCACGCCGTCGAGCATCCACGCGACGTCTGCCCGCACCGCGCTCGCCCAGACCACCACCAGCGTGAGCGGCGGCGTCGAGCTGGCCAAGGTGTACGCGGTCTTCAGCATGATCGAGGAGTACCGGATGCGCGGGCACCTCGAGGCCAACCTCGATCCGCTCGGCATGCTGCAGCGGCCGCCGGTGCGCGAGCTCGATCCGGCCCACTGGGGGCTCACGACGGCCGATCTCGACCGCGTCTTCCCCGTCGGTGACTACCGCGGCGAGGCGGGCATCCCCCTGCGCGAGCTCCTCCTCCGGCTGCGCCGCACCTACTGCGGCTCGATCGGGCTGCAGTTCATGACCGCGCAGCAGACCGAGCGCCGCGACTGGCTCAAGCAGCGCATGGAGTCGACGCAGAACCAGCCCAAGATCGACCGCGCCACCAAGCTGGTCATGCTCGAGCAGCTGGGCGCCGCCGAGATGCTCGAGCGCTTCATCCATCACAAGTACATCGGCACCAAGCGCTTCTCGCTCGAGGGCTCCGAGACCATGATCCCCATGCTCGATCAGGTGATCGAGCACGCGGCGCGCCTGGGCGCGGTCGAGGCCGTCATCGGCATGCCGCACCGCGGCCGGCTGAACGTCCTCGTCCACACCATGAAGAAGCACCCGCGCGACCTGTTCGCCGAGTTCGAGGACATCGATCCCAAGAAGGCCATGGGCGGCGGCGACGTGAAGTACCACCTGGGCGCGTCGTGCGACCACGTCACGCGCGGCGGCAAGCGCATCCACCTGTCACTGGCGTTCAACCCCAGCCACCTGGAAGCCGTCGACCCCGTGGTCGTCGGACGTGTGCGCGGCAAGCAGCGTCGCCGCGGCGACGACGCGCGCCAGCAGGTCGTCGGCATCCTGCTCCACGGCGACGCCGCGTTCGCCGGCCAGGGCCTCGTGCCCGAGACGCTCAACCTGTCCGAGATCAAGGGCTACCGCACCGGCGGTACGGTCCATCTCATCGTCAACAACCAGATCGGCTTCACCACGAACCCCATCGAGGGTCGGTCGACCACGTACTCGACCGACGTGGCGAAAATGCTGCGCTGCCCGATCTTCCACGTGAACGGCGAGGACGCCGAGGCGGTCGCGCACGTCGTGCACATCGCGATGGAGTTCCGCTCGCTGTTCAAGAGCGACGTCGTCATCGACATGTACTGCTTCCGCAAGTACGGCCACAACGAGACCGACGAGCCGTCGTTCACGCAGCCGCTCATCTACCAGCGCATCGAGAAGAAGCAGCACCCGTTCGACGCCTACGCGGCCAAGCTCATCGACGAGGGCGTGGTCACCCGCGCCGAGGTCGAGGAGATGATGACGCAGGTCGGCGCACGCCTCGACGACGAGCTGGCGGCGGCCAAGAAGAAGGAGAACCGTCCCGAGATCGAGACGATGCACGGCCTGTGGAAGGGCTACAAGGGTGGCCCGGACATCGGCGAGCCCGACGCAGAAACGGCAGTGGCGCGCGAGCGCCTCGAGCAGGTCGCGCAGCGCGTGACCAGCGTGCCCCAGGGCTTCTCGCTCCACCCCAAGGTCGCCAAGCTCTACGAGCAGCGGCTGGCCATGGGCACCGGCAAGGCGCCCATCGACTGGGGCATGGGCGAGATGCTCGCGTATGGCACACTCCTGCTCGACGGCGCGCTCGTCCGGCTGTCCGGCCAGGACTGTAGCCGCGGTACCTTCAGCCACCGGCACGCGGTCGTCGTCGACCAGGTCACCGGCCAGGAGTACACGCCGCTGCGGCACCTGAGCCCCGACCAGGCGCCCTGCCGCATCTACGACAGCCCGCTGTCCGAGGCCGCGGTCATGGGCTTCGAGTTCGGCTACTCGCTCGACTATCCCGACGGCATCATCATCTGGGAGGCGCAGTTCGGCGACTTCGTGAACGGCGCGCAGGTCATCATCGACCAGTTCGTCTCGTCGACCGAGGACAAGTGGAAGCGCCTGTCGGGGCTCACGCTGTTCCTGCCGCACGGCCACGAGGGCCAGGGCCCCGAGCACTCGAGCTGCCGCTACGAGCGCTTCCTGCAGCTGTGCGCCGAGGACAACATCCAGGTCTGCCAGCCGACCACGCCAGCGCAGCACTTTCACCTGCTGCGCCGCCAGGTGCACCGCAAGATCCGCAAGCCACTCATCGTCATCACGCCGAAGAGCCTGCTGCGCCTCGCCGCGGCGGCCTCCAAGCTCGAGGACTTCGCGACCGGGCGCTTCGAGCGCGTGCTCGCGGATCCGGGCGCGCCGCCCGCCGACAAGGTGAAGCGGCTGTTCCTGGTCAGCGGCAAGATCTACTACGAGCTCGCCGAGGCGCGGAAGAAGCGCAACGACACGCAGACCGCGATCCTGCGCTTCGAACAGCTCTACCCGTGGCGTGAGGATCACATCGCGGCGGCGCTGGCGCCGTACGGCAAGGCCACCGACGTCGTGTGGGTGCAGGACGAGCCCGCGAACATGGGCGCCGCGTTCTTCACCGCGCCGCGGCTCGAGCGGTTGCTCGTGAAGTCGCACCCGAAGGCCAAGGTCCGCGTCGCCAGCCGGCCGGAGAGCGCGAGCCCGGCGACCGGCTCGGCGAAGGCCCACAAGCTCGAACAGGAGCAATTGTTCAAGGACGCGTTCGGTGACTAGTTGGCGCCCTGCCCACTGAGCCGATGGATCCTTTCGTGATTGCGGTAGGATGAATGAAAATGGCAACCGAGCTGAAAGTACCCGCGCTG
Source organism: Haliangiales bacterium (assembly GCA_046595695.1). GTDB lineage: Bacteria > Myxococcota_A > Polyangia > Haliangiales > SHYZ01 > JBKJOI01. The sequence continues at coordinate 4,583 of JBKJOI010000917.1, forward strand.
GGCGAATCCATCACCGAGGCTGTGATCGGTCGCTGGCTCAAGAAGGTCGGCGAGGCCACCGCGGCTGACGAGCCGGTCGTGGACCTCGAGACCGACAAGGTGAGCATACAGCTTCCTGCGCCCGCGGCCGGCGTGCTGGTCGAGCAGAAGTACCCGCAGGGCTCGACCGTGAAGGTCGGCGACGTGATCGGGTCGATCGACGTCAACCTGGCCGCGGTCACGGTCAAGCCGGCGGCGGCGGCGCCCGCGGCGCCTTCGCTCGAGCGCAAGCCCGCGGCGGTCGTGCAAGCGACGCCGCCCGCGACTGCCGCTGCGCCTGCGACCGCGGCGACCGCGGCGACTGTGCGCGTGCCCGCGGCTGCGGCTGCGGCGACCGCCTCGACACCCCACGACGTCACGCACGTCACCACGGGCCTCACGCCGTCGGAGCGCAAGGCCATCCGTGAGAACGGCGCGGCCGCAGCACACGTCACGGCCCTGGCGACCGCGCCGGCGGCACCCGCACCGGCGCCCGCGGCGCGTCCGGCCCCGGCCGGCGCCGAAGAAGTCGTCGCGCTCAGCCCGCTGCGCAAGCGCATCGCCGAGCGCCTGGTCCAGGCGCAGCACACCGCGGCGATCCTCACGACCTTCAACGAGGTCGACATGAGCGCGGTGGTGGCGCTGCGCGCGCGTCACCAGGACGAGTTCGTCGCGAAGCACGGCGTGAAGCTCGGCTTCATGTCCTTCTTCGCCAAGGCGGCGGTCGAGTCGCTGAAGGCCTGGCCCGGCCTGAACGCCGAGATGCGCGGCACCGAAGTCGTCTACAAGAAGTACTACGACATCGGCGTCGCCGTCGGCGGCGGCAAGGGTCTCGTGGTGCCGGTGCTGCGCGGCGTCGACAAGCTGAGCTTCGCCGACGTCGAGAAGGGCATCAACGCGCTCGCCGTGAAGGCCAAGGAGTCCAAGCTCACGCTCGACGAGCTCTCGGGCGGCACCTTCACGATCTCGAACGGCGGCATCTACGGCAGCATGATGTCGACCCCGCTGCTCAACATGCCGCAGACCGGCATCCTGGGCCTGCACAACATCGTGAAACGCGCGGTGGTCGTCTCCGACAAGGCCGGCGACCGCATCGAGATCAAGCCCATGATGTACCTCGCTCTCTCCTACGACCACCGCGTCGTCGACGGCCGCGAGGCCGTCTCGTTCCTCGTCGGCATCAAGGAACGGATCGAGTCTCCCGACCGCCTCCTCTTCGGCCTGTAGTCCGCACCGGATGTCTGGGGACACTCTCCGCTTTCTAACCATCTATTATCGTTCGTCGTTCTGACCCAAGTGCGCAATCTTCACAATTCGCACGTTCGCTCGAGGCGAGCCGCGGACGGCTTGCGCACGGCACGCCTGGCGTCCGCTCCGCGCCCGTCTCAGTAGATCCCGATCCGATGATCGCGCATGCGCACACGTGACTCCGCACTGCCCGCGGGGCCCACGCGCCGCTCCGCCTCGGTGCCACGCTTCGGCATGTGACAGTCCAGGCAGGACGTCTTGCCGTCGTGCTTCGTCTCGCCCGGCTTCTTCGTCAGCGCCGCCGCCTCGTGGCATCCCAGGCAGCGCGCCACGAACGCCGCGTCGTCGCCGCGCTCCATCCGGTGCGGGTCATGGCAGGTGATGCACGACATGCTGGATTGCTGGAAGCAGCGGCTCGCGTGCATCCGGTCGCCCTGGTCGAAGCTGTGCAGCGTGTCGACGTGCGCCGGGTCGACCGTGGGCGGCGCGGGCGCCGCGTAGTGCGCGCGCAGGTCGTCGCCGGGCCGGAACGAGAATACCGGTAGCTTCTCGTCGCCGCGCGTCGCGTGGCACAGCAGGCAGATGTCATCGCGCCGCTCGCGCGGGAGATCCGAGGGCACGATGATCTTCGCGGCGCGCTGCGCCCGCGGGTTCGCGTGCTGCCACGCGATGTGCTCGCGCCCCGGACCGTGGCAGCGCTCGCACGTGACGCCCCACAGGATCGGCCCCACGAACGAGTTGTCGTGCACCAGCTCCGGGTTGCCGGTCTCGGCCCACAGCGCGTGGCACTCGAGACACTTGGCCACCGCCGGACGCGAGAAATCGGCACGGTCCTCCCAGTAGCCGGGCGAGAAACGCCAGCCGACAGCCGCGAACCAGGTCATGGGCAGCTCGTACAGCCGGTCTTGCTCCCAGGTCAGGAACGTCTGCGCGAGCTTTCCCGAGCCGATCACGACGTCCATGCGCCGCGACAGCCGCTCGTCGCGCGCGTCGTCGATCGCCTGCTGCCAGAGCTCGCCGCCGCGCTCGACCACCGCGATGCTCAGCGATGAGCCGGTACGCACGCTCGCGCTCGCGTCGGTCGGCCCCAGCACGCTCGCGCGTGTCACCTTCGCCGAGGTCCGGAAGTGCGACGTCTGTCGTACCGACGCGACGCGCTCGGCGTGGCACTCGGCACACGCCGCCTCGCCGACGTACCCGGGGTCGTAGCCCGACGCCCCGGCCGCGCGCGCGACCGGCATGGTGGCCGGATCGGGCGGAGGAATGAGCCGGTGCGGCAGCACCTCGAGCGCCACCTCGCCACGCTCGCACCCCGCGAGCCCCGCGAGCCCCGCGAACGCCGCGAGCCCCGCGAGCCCCGCGAGCCCCGCGAACGCCGCGAACGCCGCGAGCCCCGCGAACGCCGCCTGCGCGGCGACCCGAACGACGACAACGAGCGCGGGCGCACCCGCACGCGCCATGTTACGGGCCGACCTTCTTCTCGATCACCACCAGCAGCCCGTCGAAGGCGTCGCGCATGGCCCACGCCTTCTCGGTCCACGAGCCCAGCGCCTGCGCCGCGGTGCGCCCCTCACTGAGCACCTTCTTCACGCCCACGCAGCCCTGCAGCGTGCGGTCGAGCTCGAGCGACGCGCCCTCGTAGATCTTGAAGCACGCCTCGTGGTTGCCTTGGTTGTAGAGCGGCGCGCCCAGGACGATCGCGTCCTCGACGCCCTTGAAGACGCGCTGCATCTGCTCGAGTGGGCAGTCGTCGAGGAGCTTGACCGCATGCTGCGGGATGTTGCGCTTGATCTGCGGCTGCGACGGATCCACGCGCGGCGCGGTGCGGCGCGCGAACTCGGCGAACGGCATGCCCACGTCGGAGAGCAGCATGGGCTTCAGGTAGTTCACCGGGATGGCGAAGTTCAGGTTCTGCCCCTCCTGGCTGACCATGAAGGCGATGCCGACGACCTCGCCGTGATCGTTCAGCAGCGGGCCGCCCGACGAGCCCTGCGCGATCGGAGCGCTGATCTGCATGACCGTGAAGCCGGCGTCGAGCTCGCGCACCGCGCTGACCAGCCCGTCGGAGACGGTGTTGCCCAGGCCGAGCGGGTGCCCGATCGCGACCACGCGCTCGCCCGGCTTCACCTTCTCGCTGTCGCCGAGGGCGAGCGCGGCCATGTCGCGGGCGGGCACGCGGATCACCGCGAGGTCGTGCCGGTCGTCGACGGCCATGACCTCGACCTGGGTGAACTCGCGCCCGTCGGGCAGCTTGACGGTGATCGAGGGCGCGCCGAAGATCACGTGCAGGTTGGTCGCGATGCGTCCGTCTTGCCAGACCACGAAGCCGGTGCCCAGGCGGTTGCCCGCCTGGATGAGCACGATCGAAGGCAGCGAGCGCTCGGCGATCTGCGCCGGGGAGAGCGGCGTGTTCGAGGGCCCCGCGGCCTTCTTGCCCGCGCCGCCGCAGCCGGTGGTCGCGCTCGACACGACCACGAGCAGCCCGGCGAGCACGCCCGCCAGCGCGGCGCCGCATAGCGCGCGCATGCGCCGGGTTCCCCCTCCTGTACCGATCACGAGCCCATCCCCGCGAGCGCCGTGAAGACGCCCGGTCCGTGCTTCTGGATGGCAGGCACGAGGCCGCCCGCCTGCGCGAGCGCACGGATCATGGGCGTGGCGCCGCGCGCCGGGAACACCGTGCCGCCGATGCGGACCGCGGCGGCCGCGAAGTCGATGTCGATGTCGGCGCCCTCGACGGCCACGTCGTAGAAGCTGGGATCGTCGACGACGAGGTAG
>JBKJOI010000081.1:0-4036 GCA_046595695.1 Haliangiales bacterium
CCCGTAATAGGGCTGCACGCCGACGCCGCCGACCCACGAGAGCTCGTCGGGACGCAGGCCGAGCTCGCGCAGGCGCGCGCCGATCAAGCCGCGATCGTCGGCGTAGAGCGCCAGGTAGCCGGGGCGATCGATGCCGCGGTCGGCCGTCGCGACGAGCGACGCGCGCGTGAGACGCGCCTGCGAGAGCACGAACGCGCCGAGCAGCGCCGCCGCGACGAGCGCGCCCAGGGCGACCTGCGACCGGGACGAGAGCGGGCGCGACGTCCGCGCGGTCTGGGCCGCGTACGCCTCGGCCGCGCGCTCGAGCAGCGCCGCGAGCCCGAGCGCCGCGAGCAGCGCCGCGAGCACGAACAGCGGCATGACGAAGCGGTGCAGGCCCATGAAGTCGCCGCCCACGCGCCACGTGTAGCCCAGGTAGACGACCGTGGTGACCAGCGCCAGCGACGCGAAGCGCGGGTGCTTCCAGAGCGCCACCAGCGCGAGCGGCGCGGCCCACAGCGCCTTCGACTGCGTCGCCCACTGCCACACGTAGAACGCGCCCTGCGCGTGCATCTGCGCCGCGTAGCCGGGTGGCGGTGTGCCCCCGGTCTTCACGTACGCGGTGTTGGGCAGGAGGTCGCCGTAGTACCAGAGCCGCCACGCGAAGTACGGCACGTAGAGCGCGAGGAACGCCGCACCCCAGCGCCACTCGGCGCGCGAGGGCAGCACGCGCCGATCGGTCAGCGCGTTGCCCGCGGCCCGGTGCAGCACCGCCAGGCCGAACAGCAAGAGGCCCTCGGGGCGGGTCATCGCGCAGGCGGCGAACGCCAGCCCCGAGGCGCCCAGCCGCTCCGCCCACAGCCGCTCGAGCGCGAGCGTGGCCAGGAACGTGAACAGCTGGGTCTCGAGCCCGCCCGAGCACCAGCAGGCGTACCCAGACGACGCGGCCAGGAGCGCCGCGGGCAGCCAGTCCCAGGCGCTGCGCCGGCCGCGCACGAGCGCCATCAGGCGCGCGCACACCGCGAGCGTGGCGACGCCGAACACCGTCCCGAGCACGCGCGCGGCCAGGTCGGGCGCCACGCCCAGCTTCAGCCCGCCGGCGAGGAGCACGGTCCACAGGAAGTTGGTGTAGCCCTCGACCCGCTCGCCCAGGTTGAAGACGAGCTGCCCGTGCTCGGCCAGGTTGCGCGCGTAGACGAACGAGATGTACGCGTCGTCGTTCACGAAGTCGAAGACGAGCGAGTGCAGCACCAGCAGCGCGGCGAGCGGCACGAGCGGCGCCCCGTAGGCGAGCGCGGCGCGGCGAGTGGCGCGGCGCGTGGCCTCGCGATCGGCGTCGCGAAGAGCTTCGGTCGAGGAGGAGGTCGAGGCGGGGGTCACGTTCGGCGGCGGAGTATAGCGGCTAGCGGGCCGCTTTCCGCGTGGCGCGGCCGATCAGGGCAGGCGGCAGCCGATGGCTTGCGCGTTGATCGTCGTTGCGCTGGCCACGGTGCACTGCCAGGTGCTGGCGCTCACCGGCTCGCTGTCGTTGATGCTTCCGGAGCCGATCCCGCAGCCGCCGCCGGTCATCCGGTGTGTCGAGGGCACCGTGACCTCGCAGACGGTCGCGGTCAGGCAGGTAACAAGGAATTCCTGACAGACGAGCGGAAGGTCCTTCAGCTCCAGCGAGCCGACGCCATCGGTGGCGATCTCGGTCTCGGTGACGCCGCCGGTCGCGATGTCGACCGCGGTGACGGTGCCGTCCAGGATGTGCGCGCCAGTCACGCCGCCGGTCGCGATGGACAAGGTCAGCGCGCCGGTCGTGCCGCCGCCGGTCAGCCCGCTGCCCGCAGCGGTCGTGATGCCGGTGATGGTGCCGCCCGAGTTGTTGTCGAGCTCGCAGGTGACGGTGCCGTTCGCGGCCACCGCGTTGATCGCCGAGCCCGCCGGGCAGGTGCCGCTCACCCGCAGCTGCACGATCGATGAGTCGACCGAGAGCGTCACGGCGCCGCTGGTGCCGCCGCCGCTCAGCCCCGAGCCGGGAGTGACGCCCGTGATGGTACCGTCGTCGGCCTCGCAGATCACGCTGCCGTCCTGGTTGACCACGCGGATGGCCTGACCCGTGGGGCACGTGCCCGTGACCCGGTTCTGCACCACGGAGGAGCTGACCGACAGCGCGACGTCACCCGACGTGCCGCCGCCGACGAGCCCGGTGCCTGCGGTCACCCCGGTCAGGAAGTCGGAGGGCGCGGCGCCGCCGAGCAGCTCGGCATCGCCGGCGACGCCCGCGCGGATGGCGTAGGGCACGCTCTCCAGCGCGATGCGCGGCAGCATGACGGTGCCGTCCATCGTGATCTCGAGGTACAGCGCCGAGCCGTCGAGGATGCCGGCGTCGAGCGTGGTCATGTTGCCCAGCTCGACGAACAGCAACCCGGCGTCGACGTTGACGACCGGCTGGCTCTCGGTCCAGACCTCGGTGCCCGCGCCAGGCAGATCGAAGATGCGGAAGACGAAGCTGTGCACGCCCGTGACCGGCGTGCCGGCGTCGTCGAGACGCGCGGTCAAGGACAGCTTCTGCGGCACCGTGGCCGCGCGCGGCGTGGCCGGTGCCGCCAGGGCCACGCCCAGGACCAGCGCGAGCGATGCCGCGACCTTGCGAATGCTCCGGATGCCACGAACGTCGTTCATTGCCTTGTCCTCCCTCACTTCTTCACCGCGGCCGCGCCCTGCAGGGTCGTCGTGCCCTTCACGGTCGGCGCCTGGCTGAGGCCGTGGCCGACCTGGACTTCCATGGTGATGCTCCCACCCGAGACCCGGCCGTGACCGCCCACCAGCTCGCGGCCCGGGGTCGCCGGCCGGGCGTCATCCGGTGCCGCGTCGAACACCGCGGCGTCGATCACGTCCGCGTCGGCACCCGCCGCGTCGGCGCCCGGTGGGTCCGAATCGGGAGTAGTGGCGGCCGAGCCGCAGCCCAGTCCCATGACTGCCATCACGGCAGCAATCCATACGACCTTCATTCGACGACCCCCGATCGCAGATTGTCAGGCCGCGGGCCGCGGAGGTCAATCGTCCTGATATGGTGGCGCGATGCTACGCGTCCTGCTCGCTGCCTTCGTGCTCTCGCTCCTGGCGTGCACCGACAAGCCCGGCCCCGGCAAGGCCGCCGCGCCGCCGCGCTACCAGCTGCACTGCGAGTCCTCCGACACCGCCGAGAGCTCGCAGCTCTTCTGCGTGCGCATGGACACCCGCACCGGCGACGTGCGACGCGTCGATCTCGACCAGCTGACGCGCTCCGCGGGACCAACCGCCGTAGCCGAGCCCGAGCCCGATGGCACCTTCCAGCTCGCCTGTGACGCCACGGTCACCGACAAGCGCTCCGATCTCTACTGCCTGCGACTCAACACCCGGAGCGGCGAGCTCCTGCTGATCGGCCTGCCGAAGGTCGGGAAGTTCCCCGAATGAGCGCGGCCATTCTGAGGGATAATGGCGGCTTCGATTTGATCGGGGGAGCAAAGATGACGTGGACGTCCTGGGCGAGCGCGGTGGTCCTGCTGCTGCTCGCGACCGCATGCGGCAAGATTCCGGCAACCGGCGGTGGCGATGCCGGCCCGGACGGCGCGGTCGATCCGTGCGAGAGCTCCGACCTGACGGTACCGGAGTTCTTCGATTGCGTGATCGCGCTCCAGTGCCAGCAGAGTGTCCAGTGCGACAATCGCTTCGAGACCGTCGACGAGTGCGTCGCGGCCATCGGTCCGGGCAGTGACTTCGAGCAGTCGCTGACGCGCACGCTCGACGCCATCGCCGCGGGACGCCAGGTGTTCGACGGCGAGCTCGCGGTCACGTGCCTGGTTCAGCTCGAGGCCTTCGCCGATGGCGGAACCTGCGGCAACCCGGAGCTGAGCGACTGCGAGGACATCTTCGCCGGCCAGATCGCGCCCAACGGGTCGTGCTTCGAGGGCGACGACTGCGAGGTCGATGACTCACGCTGCGACACCGGCGCGTCGTGCGATCTGCAGTGCTGCGCCGGCCAGTGCCGCTCGCCCGCCGTGGTGGGCGCGAGCTGCCTGGGCAACGTCAG
>JBKJOI010000602.1:0-3818 GCA_046595695.1 Haliangiales bacterium
GACTGCTCGCCGTGCACGCGCGTCGCCTCGCAGACCGCCTGGTGCTTCCTGGTCCAGGCGCCGGTCCAGCGGTCGAGATCGCCGGCGACGCGCGACCAGGTGGCCTCGGCGCGCGCACCGAGCTTGTCCTCGAAGACCGCGTGCAGCTGCGCGCGCGCGGGCTCGTCCCAGACGCCGGCGAGCTTGCGCGCGCCGCCCTGGCACGGTGAGATCGCCGCGGCCGGCGTCGTGGCGGTGCGCATCACCCACAGCGAGCCGCCGATCACCAGCACGCCGGCGAGCGCGGCGATCAGCGCCACTCGGCGCTTCGGCGCCGCCGCCCGCTCGAGCTCGACGAGGAGCGCCGGCATCGAGGCGTGCCGCTGCCCGCGCGCGACGCTCAGGCCGCGCTGGAGCAGCTGGCGCACCCGCACCGGCACGGGCGAGCGCCGCGGCGGCTCGGCGAGGCTCCCCGACGCAATGCGCTCCCTGATCTCGGCCGGGGTCTTGCCCGGGAAGGGGCGCTCGCCGTAGAGCGCCTCCCACAGGGAGATGCAGTAGCTGAACTGATCCGAGCGCTCGTCCGCGCCGTCGCCGCTGTACTGCTCCGGCGACATGTAGCCGGGCGTGCCGAGGATCGCGCCCGCGCGCGTGAGCGGCGTGTTGAGCGGCGTGTTGAGCGGCGTGTTGAGGTGGAGCTCGCGGTCGTCGCCGGGCTCGCTCTCCGCGGCGACGGTCGGGGTGGTCAGGACCGTCTCGAAGCTGGCGCGCGCGAGCCCGAAGTCGAGCACGCGGGCGCGCCCGTCGTCGCCGACCAGGACGTTCTCCGGCTTGAAGTCGCGGTGCACCAGGCCGGCCGCGTGCGCCGCCGCCAGGCCTCGCCCGGCCTGCACATACATTGCCGCGATCTCGCGCCAGCCGGGCGTCCGGGTGCGCACCCACTCGCGCAGGGTCACGCCGGGCACGTACTCCATGGCGATGTACACGCGGTCGCCGGCCACACCGACGTCGTGGACCGCGACCACGTTGGGATGGGTGACCTTGGCGATGGCCTGCGCCTCGCGCACCAGGCGCGCCTGCTCCTCGCCCCCGCTCGCGCTGTCGCCGCGCCGGGCGACCACGACCTTGAGCCCGACCTGCCGGTCGAGCTTGGGATCGAAGGCCCGATAGACCTGGCCCATGCCGCCGCGGCCCAGCGTGCCGAGCAGCACGTAGCGGCCCACCCGGCCGCCCGGCGAGAGCTCACCCGGCCGCACCGCCACTTCCGCCGCCTGCTCCCCGCTGTCAGCCGCCCCCGCCATCGTGTCGGCTGACTCGATGGGATCGCGGCCCTTCCCCTCGGCCATACGCCCCAGGATACCGGAGATCGGCGTTTGCGGGCGGCAGCAACCCGGGCATCCTCCGGCGGCGTCGCCACCCGAAAAGCACGACGCCCGGCCAGCAGGTGCTGGTCGGGCGGCGCGTTCTGCCCTTACGGAGAACCTAGTAGCGGTAGTGGTCGGGCTTGAACGGCCCGTCGATGGCCACGCCGAGGTACTCGGCCTGCACCTTGGACAGCGTGGTCAGCTTGACGCCGACCTTGGCCAGGTGCAGCCGGGCGACCTTCTCGTCGAGCTTCTTGGGCAGCACGTAGACCTTGCCGCTCTCGAACTTCATGCCGGTGATCTCGTCCTGGCCCTTGATCGCGCTCGCCCACAGCGCCATCTGCGCCATGACCTGGTTGGTGAACGAGTTGGACATGACGAAGGACGGGTGACCCGTCGCGCAGCCGAGGTTGACCAGCCGACCACGGGCGAGCAGCGTGATGCGCTTGCCGCCGGGGAAGATGAACTGGTCGACCTGCGGCTTGATGTTCTCTTCCTTGATCTCCTTGTTGTTCTCGAGCCACGCGACCTGGATCTCGCTGTCGAAGTGGCCGATGTTGGCGAGGATCGCCTCGTCCTTCATCGCGCTCATGTGCTCCTGGCGGATGACGTCCATGCAGCCGGTCGCGGTCACGAAGATGTCGCCCTGCGGGACGGCCTCCTCCATCGTGGTGACCTCGTAGCCCTCCATCGCCGCCTGCAGCGCGCAGATGGGATCGATCTCGGTGATGAGCACGCGCGCGCCCAGGCCGCGCGCGGCGTGCGCGCAGCCCTTGCCGACGTCGCCGTAGCCAGCGATCACGACCACCTTGCCCGCGACCATGACGTCGGTCGCGCGCTTGATGCCGTCGAACAGCGACTCGCGGCAGCCGTACAGGTTGTCGAACTTGGACTTGGTGACCGAGTCGTTGACGTTGATGCAGGGGAACAGCAGCGAGCCGGTCTTGGCCATCTCGTACAGGCGATGCACGCCGGTGGTGGTCTCCTCGGAGACGCCCTTGATCTCCTTGGCCATGGCGCTGAAGCGGGTCTTGCTCTTCTTCAGGCTCTCGGTGAGCACGGTGAAGATCACGCGCATCTCGTCGTTGGTCGCGGTCTTCGGCTCCGGCGCCGAGCCGCTCTTCTCGCACTCGGCGCCCTTGTGCACGAGCAGGGTCAGGTCACCCCCGTCGTCGAGGATCAGGTTGGGCGACGCGCCGTCCTTGAACGCGCCGAGCTGCAGCTCGATGTTCTGCCAGTACTCGTCGAGGGTCTCGCCCTTCCACGCGAACACCGGGATGCCCGCCTTGGCCATCGCCGCCGCCGCCTCGTCCTGGGTCGAGTAGATGTTGCACGAGGTCCAGGTGACCTCGGCGCCCAGGGCGACCAGGGTCTCCATGAGCACGGCGGTCTCGATGGTCATGTGCAGGCAGCCGGCGATGCGCGCGCCCTTGAGCGGGGCCTTGGCGCCGAACTCGGCGCGCAGCGACATGAGGCCGGGCATCTCCTTCTCGGCCATGCGGATCTTCTTGCGACCGAGCTCGGCCAGGGAGAGATCCATGATCTTGAACTGTGGGAACTCGGTACGGGTGTCCATCGTTGTCTCCAATGTCGTGAGGTTTTATCAGCTCAATCAGGAAGCCAGCCGCAGCGCCTGCGCGCGGCGACCGACGGCAAGTTGCAAGGGCAGCCGCTCGGCGCCCGACCCGGGCGCGAGCGGCGCGAGCGCGATCAGCTCGAGGCCGGCGTGCTCGACGAACGCGCGCAGCTTGGCCGGCTCGAAGCCGAGCCACACGTGGCCCTGCTCGCGCACGCTCTCGTCGTGGTGCGGCAGGAGCTCGACGACGATCAGGTGGCCGCCCGGCCGCACCAGCCGGGCCGCGGCGACCACCGCGTCCTGGGGCCGGGCCGCGTGGTGCAGCACGCGCGCCATCAGCACCAGATCGGCGCCGCCGCGCGCGCGGATGTCCTCGGCGAGGCCGGCGTCCTCGACGGCGCCCTCGCGCAGCCGCACGTTCGGCAGGCCCCACGCCGCGATGCGCGCGCCGCAGCGCGCGAGCCGCGCCGGGCTGCGATCGACCGCGATCACGCGCTCGTAGATCGGTGACAGGAGCGGCAGGAGCGTGCCCTCGCCGGTGCCGACGTCGACGGCGAGGGCACGCCCGGGCAGGAGCGGCGCGAGCAGCGGCAGCCACGCTGCCAGCTCGACGGAGGGCGCGGGCACGACCTCCCCGCTCGGCGCCGGTTGCTCGAAGTAGCGGCGTGACAGCTCGTCGCGCTGCGCGACCACCGCGGCGATGCGCGACAGGCTGCCATCGCGCACGCACAGCTGGTGGCCGGCGTCGAGCGCCGCGCCGACCACGGGATCGCGCGGCTCGGCGCCGTGCGCGAACCGCAGCAGCGTGCGCGTGCCCTCGCGCCGCGTGGTCAGCAGACCCGCGTCGCGCAGCGGCTGCGACTTCTTGCTGACCTGCGGCTGGCTCTCGCCGAGCAGCG
>JBKJOI010000674.1:0-5846 GCA_046595695.1 Haliangiales bacterium
GCGCGCCCTCGGGCGCGACGGACGTGATCGCGACGCGACGCCGGGCCAGCGGCGCGAGCGTGCGCGCGGCTTCGGCATCGCTGGCCGCGAGCGCCGCGAGCACGCGCGCCAGTACGAGCCCCTCGAGCGCGCCCGCCTCGGCGCGTCGGGTCGGATCGACGCCCAGCTCGACGGGCGCCCCGCCGCCGAGGCCGGCCGCGCCGAAGCCACGCGGCACCACCACGTAGGCGACCAGCGTGCCGCGCGTGACCCGCGCCCGGGCCTCGTCGCGCGCCACCCGCGCGATCTCGAGGCTGCCCGAGGCGGTGAGGCCGTCGACCAGCGCGCGCGACGCGGGCGAGCCGTCCTGATCGTCGACGCCGACGGCCATCTTCGCGCGGGGGCCGCGCCCCGCGCCGACCACGCCGAAGAAGAGCGCGACCAGGAGCGGCAGCACCAGGGTCCAGAACAGGCCCATGCGGTCGCGCAGCAGCAGCCGCAGGTCCTTGACCGCAATGGCCACGATGGGGCTCATCGTTCAGGGCTCACGCGCGGTCTCGCAGCGAGTGGCCGGTGAGCGCGAGGAACACGGCTTCGAGGTCCGGCCGGTCGACGCGAAGGTGCTTGAAGGCGCCGCCCTCGCCGGCGAGGCGTGCGACCTCGCCGAAGGGGTCGCGGGTCTCGATGCGCACCGTGCGCTCGCCGATCTCGGCCTCGACAATACACGCGCCGCCGTGCGCGGCGACCAGCTCGTCGACGGTGCCGATGGCGAGCAGCCGGCCGCGATCGACGATGGCCACGCGGTCGCAGAGCCGCTCGGCCTCCTCCATGTAGTGGGTGGTGTAGAGGATGGTCCGGCCCGCGCGCTTGAGCCGCTCGATGGCCGCGAAGATGTGGTTGCGCGACTGCGGGTCGACGCCGACGGTCGGCTCGTCGAGCAGGATGACCGAAGGATCGTGGACCAGCGCCGCGGCGATGTTGAGCCGCCGCTGCATGCCGCCGGAGAAGTTGCGCGCGCGCTCGCGGCGCCGGTCGGCCAGGCCGGCCAGCTCGAGCGCGATCTCGACACGCTCGCGCCGGGCCGCGCCGCGCAGCCCGTAGAGCTGGGCGAAGAAGGCCAGGTTCTCCTCGGCCGTGAGCTCGTCGTAGATGGCGAGCGCCTGTGGGGCGAGGCCGAGCCGGCGGCGCACGGCGGGCCGGCGCGGATCGGTGGCCCCGTCGATCACCACGCTGCCCGCGTCGGCGGCGACCGCGCCCACCAGCATGCTGATGATCGTCGACTTGCCCGCGCCGTTGGGCCCGAGCAGGCCGAGGGTCTCTCCGGTCGCCACCTCGAACGACAGGTCGTCGACCGCAACGCGCGCCCCGTACGCCTTGCGGAGCCCACGGGCGACGATCACGCGCAGAGCATGCCACAGGGCTTCGGGACTTTACAGGAAGTAGCCCAGCTACGGTCGGGCGGCTGGTCGCTGGCTCCGGGCAGCGGGTTCAGGATCGAAAGTAAGTGACTGGTGAATCCGACATGGCATCGAAAGCCGTACGTGCTCCGAGCACGTGGAGCCCATGCGACACGACTACATCCTCGTCGGAGGTGGCCTGCAGAACGGACTGTGCGCGCTGGCCATCCTGGCGCGTCAGCCGCATGCCCGCATTGCCTTGGTCGAGCGCGACGGGCGGCTGGGAGGCAACCACACCTGGTGCTTCCACGAGGGCGACCTGCCCTCGACCATCGCCGCGACCGTGGCACCGCTGGTCGTGCAACGCTGGCCGGGCTACGACGTGGTATTCCCTGGCTTCGCGCGCCAGATCCGGCAAGCCTACGCAGCGGTGACGAGCGAGCGCCTCGATGAAATCTTGCGCGCGCGGTTCGCCGCGGCGCCGAACGCCGAGCTGTTGCTCGAGGCCGCTGCGCAAGAAGTGCGCCCCGGCGTCGTCGTGCTTTCCGACGGCCGCCGACTCGATGCAGCCGCCGTCGTCGACGCGCGCGGCCCCGCGCCCGCGGAACAGGCGTCGGCCACCGTCTGCGGCTACCAGAAGTTCGTCGGCCTCGAGGTGCGACTCGCGCGTCCCGATGCGCCTGGGCTGCCGACCCTCATGGACGCCACGGTCGCGCAGGAAGACGGCTACCGCTTCTTCTATGTGCTGCCGCTTGCGCCCGACCGGGTGCTCATAGAAGACACCTACTTCACGGACGGGCCGGCGCTGGACTTCGTGGCGATCGAGGCGCGCGTGCGCTCGTATGCAGCCGCGCGCGGCTGGGAGATCGCGTCGGTGCTGCGGCGCGAGTCGGGGGTGCTGCCGCTGCCCTGGGCGACGTCCGCCGCGGCGGAGGCGGCTCCGATCGAGGTGTCCGCGGAGGGCGTGCTGCTACGCGGCGGCTGGCGCGGCGGCTGGTTCCATCCCACCACGGGTTACTCCTTCCCGGTCGCGGCGCGCCTGGCGGCCTTCGTGGCCGAGCGCGCGCCCGGGCGGGTGACGGACGGCTTCGCGGCCTTTCACGCGGCGCACCGGCGCCAGGCGCGCTTCGCCCAGCGGCTGAACCGCCTCCTGTTCCGCCACTTCGAGCCGGCCGAGCGCTGGAACGTGCTGGCTCGCTTCTACCGCCTGCCCGAGGCCACCGTGCGCCGCTTCTACGCGCTCGAGCTGACCGGGGGTGACAAGGCGCGCGTGCTGTGCGGCCAGCCGCCCCGCGGCATGAAGCTCTGGCGCGCGCGGCCAGCTGCACAGGCCGCGCAGGTGCCGTCGTGACTCCGCCCAGCTCCGCGGCGCCCGCGCGCGAGGCCTTCGCCGAGGCGCCCGCGCCCGCCCGCCACGATCGGCCAGCCGACGGCGCCACGGCGCTGATCGACGCGCTCGAGCTGGAGTTCGACCCCGCCGAGCTGGCCGACCTGCTCGAGCTCGCGCGCGACCAAGTGCCCGCGCGCGTGTGGGAGCAGGCGCTGCTCGGGCCGGCGCGCGAGTTCCTCGAGCGGCCCGGCAAGCAGTTCCGCGCGCGCCTGGTCGGCATCTCCTGGCGCCTGGCGGGCGCGGCGCGGCCGCTGCCAGCGTCACTCGCGCTCGCGGTCGAGGTCCTGCACGCCGGATCGCTCATCGTCGACGACGTGCAGGATGGCTCGCTCTTGCGCCGCGGCGGCCCGGCCCTGCACCACCTGGTCGGTCTTCCAGTGGCGCTGAACACCGCCAACTGGATGTACTTCTGGGCGGCGCGCCTCGTCGCGCGCGCGGGCCTGCCGCCTGCCCTCGAGCTCGCCATCACCCACGACACGCAGCTGACGCTCCTGCGCTGCCACCACGGCCAGGCTCTCGACCTCTCGGCGCACGTGGGCGCATTGCGCCGCGGCGAGGTGCCGGGCGTCGTCGCCGCGACCACGCAGCTCAAGACCGGCGCGCTGCTCGCGCTGGCGGCGCGCATCGGGGCGCGCGCCGCGGGGGCGCCCGCCGATGCCGTGGACACGCTCGGGCGCTTCGGCGGCGAGCTCGGTGCCGGGCTGCAGATGCTCGACGATCTGGGCAGCCTGGCCAACCCCGAGCGGCTCGAGAAGGGTGACGAGGACCTGCGCCAGGGCCGGCCCACCTGGCCGTGGGCGTGGCTCGCCGAGCGCTCGGACGACGCGACGTGGACGCAGCTCGTGGCGGCGCAGCGCGAGATCGACACCTGCGGGCGCGATGGGTCGGCGCGCCGCGTCGAGACGCTCGCCGCCGAGCTGTGCCGGCGCGTCGGGCGCCACGGCCGCGCCCATGTGCACGCGCGCCTGGCCGGCGCGCTCGCGGCGCTGGCCAACCGTTTCGGCCGCTCGCCCGTGCTGCACGCGGTGGAGCAGGAAGTCTCGCGACTGGAGGCCAGCTATGGTTGAGGAAGCTCGCGCGCGCGGCAAGCGCGCCGCGGTGGTCGGCAGTGGCTTCGGCGGGCTGGCGGTGGCGATTCGCCTCGCCGCGGCCGGCTTCGAGACGGTCATCTTCGAGGCGCGCGACAAGCCGGGCGGGCGCGCCTACGTGTACGAGCAGGACGGCTACACCTTCGACGCCGGGCCGACGGTGATCACGGCGCCGCAGTGTCTCGAGGAGCTGTGGACGCTGACCGGCCGGCGCATGGCCGACGACGTCGAGCTCCTGCCGGTGGCACCGTTTTATCGGCTGGCGTGGGAGGACGGCGACGTCTTCGACTACGACGGCGACGGCGACGCCATGCTCGAGCGCATCCGCGCGCGCGACCCCGCCGACGCGGACGGCTACACGCGCTTCGTCGAGTACAGCAAGAAGGTCTTCGACACTGGCTACGACAAGCTCGCGGCCACGCCCTTCCTGCGCTTCTCTGACATGGTGCGCGTGGCGCCGCAGCTGGCCGCCCTGCGGGCTGATCGCTCGGTCTACGCGACGGTCGCCAAGTTCGTGAAGAACGAGCACGTGCGCCAGGCGCTCTCGTTCCACGCGCTGCTCGTGGGCGGCAACCCGTTCGAGACCTCGTCGATCTACACGCTCATCCACTACCTGGAGCGCAAGTGGGGCGTCTTCTTCCCGCGCGGCGGCACGGGCGCGCTCGTGCGTGCGCTGGTGAGCTACTTCGAGCGCCTGGGCGGTCAGCTGCGCCTCTCGTCGCCGGTGCGCACGATCGAGCTCGAGGGCACCACGCACCTCGTCACCACCGATGCCGTGGAGCGCGAGCGCTTCGATCTCGTGGTCTCCAACGCCGACCTGCACCACACGTACACCAAGCTGTTCGGCGCCGAGCCGCTCGCGCGACCGATGCAGAAGAAGATCGCCAAGCTCGACTGGTCGATGTCGCTCTACGTGCTGTATTTCGGCACCGATCGCACCTTCGACGACGTCGCGCACCACACGGTGCTCTTCGGCCCGCGCTACCGCGAGCTGCTCGACGACATCTTCCACGGCTCTCGGCTGCCCGACGACTTCAGCCTGTACCTGCACTACCCGACGGCGACCGACCCGTCGCTGGCACCGCCCGGTGGCGGAACGTTCTATGTGCTGTCGCCCGTGCCGCACCTGGGCCACGCCGCCGTCGACTGGGAGCACGAGGGCACGCGCTACGGTGACCGCATCCTGGCGGCGCTCGAGCGGCACATACCCGGCCTGCGCCGCCACGTGGTCACGCGCCGGCACTTCACGCCGCTCGACTTCCAGCGCGAGCTGGGCGCGTACCAGGGCTCGGCCTTCTCGGCCGCGCCGCAGCTCACCCAGAGCGCGTGGTTCCGCCCCCACAACCGCGACAAGCACATCCCCGGGCTGTACCTCGTCGGCGCCGGGACCCACCCGGGCGCGGGCGTGCCCGGCGTGGTCAACTCGGCCAAGGCCACCGCGAGCGTGATCGCCCGGGACTTCGCGTGAGATCGACGCCCGGCGCCTTGCTGCTGCCGAGGGGGAAGGCCGACGCGAGCGCGGTCGCGCTGTGCCGCGCGAACATCGCGAAGAACTCGAAGAGCTTCGCGCTCGCGTCGCGGCTCTTGCCGCCCGCGAGCCGTGACGAGGCGGTGGTGCTGTACACCTGGTGCCGCCGCGCCGACGACGCCGTCGATCTCGCGCCGCCCGCGGAGCGACCGGCAGCGCTCGCGTGCCTGCGCGCCGAGCTCGACGACGTCTACGCCGCGCGCGTCGTCGCGGCGGACGACCTGGCGCTGGCCGCGTTCCAGGAGGTGGTGCACGCCCGCGCCATCCCGCGCGCCTACCCCGAGGCGCTGCTCGCCGGCATGGAGATGGACGTGTGCGGCACGCACTATGAAAGCCTCGACGAGCTCCTGATCTACTGCTGGCGTGTCGCGGGTGTGGTCGGCCTCATGATGTGCCACGTCATGGGCGTGAACGATCCGGCCGCGCGCAAAAACGCCGCCCACCTGGGCATGGCCATGCAGCTC
>JBKJOI010000920.1:0-5495 GCA_046595695.1 Haliangiales bacterium
ATCAAGCACGTCGGCCGCCAGCCCGAGGTGCTCCCGCACGCGGTGCCCTCGCCAGGGGTGCCGACCGAGGCCTACCGCGCCGAGTTCCACGGCCAGCCGGCGGAGATCCCGTTCCGCCCCACGCGCGAGACCGCGCGTCCGATCATCGCCGGCCCGCAGACGGCGACGGTCGTGGGCGCGTCGGGCGAGGAGATCGATCCCGACGAGCACGGGCGCGTGAAGGTGCAGTTCCACTGGGATCGCGAGGGCAAGCACGACGCCAGGTCGTCCTGCTGGATCCGCGTCAGTCAGGCGTGGGCTGGCCCTGGCTGGGGAGCGCTCTACATCCCGCGCATCGGCCAGGAGGTTCTCGTCGAGTTCCTCGAGGGCGATCCCGACCGGCCGATCATCACCGGTCGCGTCTACAACGGCCACAATCCGCCGCCCATCGGCCTGCCCGGCGAGAAGACCAAGAGCACGCTGCGCTCGAGCTCCAGCCTGGGCGGCAGCGGCTCCAACGAGCTGCAGTTCGAGGACGCCGCCGGATCCGAGAAGGTCTTCCTGCACGCGCAGAAGGATCTCGAGATCGCCGTCGAGAACGACAAGAACCAGACGGTCGGCGGGAACGAGACGCTGGCGGTCACGAAGGATCGCAAGAAGGAGATCACCGGGAACCAGGCGCTCCACGTGGGCAAGAACGACCAGTCCACCATCGATGGCAGCCAGTCACTCGGTGTGACGATGGACCGCAGTGTCACCGTCGGCGGCAACCACAGCGAGAAGGTGAGCGGAACGCAGGCCATCGACGTCGGGGGAACCCACACGTTATCGATCGGGCTGGCATCCATGGAGAACGTCGGGCTGGCCAAGGCGCTCAACGTGGGTGCGGCGTACGCGGTGAACGTCGGCGGTGCGATGGCCGAGAACATAGGTGGTCTGCGCGCGGAGATCGTCGGCGGCGCCAAGACCGAGATGGTCGTCGGCAAGAAGACCGAGACGATCGCCAAGGGGAGTCGCACGCTCAAGGTCGGCGGCGCGATGACCGAGGACGTGGGCAAGGACCACAACCTCAATGTGAAGAAGAACCTGTTCGTGAAGGTCGGCGAGATGCTGCAGCAGCAGGCGGG
Organism: Haliangiales bacterium; assembly: GCA_046595695.1. Classification (GTDB taxonomy): domain Bacteria; phylum Myxococcota_A; class Polyangia; order Haliangiales; family SHYZ01; genus JBKJOI01. Next base: position 1,107 of record JBKJOI010000920.1, read on the forward strand.
CAAGTCGTTCGCCATCAAGGCCAAGGACATCGTCTTCACCGGCGAGGAAGAGGTGACCATCAAGGTCGGCAAGGTGACGGTCAACTTCAAGAAGGACGGCACGACCACCATCAAGGCCAAGAAGATCGAGATGACCTCCAGCGGCGACGTGGTGATCAAGGGCTCCAAGATCAGCCAGAACTGATCGAGCCATGGATGCGAGGAGCGGCACGATGAAGCGCAAGCAAGCAGCCCAGGTGGTCGACATCGCGCGCGCGCGTGGGGTGGAGCGCGAGCTTCGCGGCCAGCGCGTGGGACGCCTGATCGAGTGGTCGAACGATCGTGGCCCCATGGTGGACTACCCTGGTAATCCGCACGGTCCGCTCGCCGCACGAACGATCGTGCCACTCGATGCCGCCCGGGTGGCCCGTGCGGTCGCGGAAGCGCGCGGGGTCCTGCTCGCCTTCGACGGGGAGGTCAGCGACAAGCCGATCATCGTCGGGTTGCTCGAGCCGCAGCCCGGGACGCCGGCGGCCCTTCTTGCTTCCGGAGAAGCGCTGATCGACGGCCGCCGCGTGGTGCTCGAGGGCAAGGACGAGATCGTGCTCAGATGTGGCGCCGCCAGCATCACGCTGCGTCGCAACGGTCGCCTGGTCGTTCGCGGGGCATACGTCGAGACGCGCGCCGAAGGCGTCAATCGGATCAAGGGCGGCTCGGTGAAAATCAACTGAGATGCCAGTCCCCGAAACCGAGGCCGAGACCGTCCGGTGGGATGTCATCGGCGAGCACTTCGACGAGGCCGAGTTTGCCGTCGCCAGCTGGCGGGACGCCCTCGCGTCGCCGCAGTACACGCTTGCCGAGCTTGCGGACGGACCGGAGGAGCAGCTGCTCGCGCACATCGACGGGCTGTTGATCGGCGGCCCGGCGGTCGCCGACAGGATCCTCGTGCCCGAGCTCGAAGCGCCCGAGGAACCTGCATTCGAACGCAGCCTCGTCGCGGCCATGGTCCTGCTCGCAGCAGGCGGGCAGGAGGTCGTCTGGAAGGCGCTGTCGTCGGAAGAGGCGGTCGTGCGGGCCGCGGCGTGCGAGGCCTTCGTGCTGGGGGCGTCGTCGCGGTTGGATGCCTGGCTGCCGGGCCAGCTCGCGCCTGGCGCGCCGGTGCTGCCACCGGGGCAGCGGTCGATCTTGCTCGACATCGCAGCCCGGCGCGGCTTGCCGCTACCGAATCTGCTCGAATCGCTACAGAGCAGCGACCCCGACGAGCTGGTCGCCGCGATCGAGGCCGCCCGCTCCGCCGATCCGGGCAAGCACCTGCTCGCGGTCGAGCACCTCGTGGACCACGCCGACTCGCGCGTGCGCGACGCCGCGGTGGTCACGGGGCTGTGCTACGGGTCGCACCATGCCTGGCAAGCTTGCTTGCGCCACGCCGCCGGCACCCGCATGCCCCAACCGCGCGCCATGCTGCTGGTGGCATTGCTCGGCGAACCCAGGGAGCACTCGCTGCTCGTCGAGCACCTCGCACGCAAGAGCCACCGCAACGCTGCGCTCGCCGCGCTCGCTTACTGCGGCCAGGCCGCCGTCATACCAGCGCTCTTGCCCCTGCTGAGCGCGGACGACCCGGTCACGGCCGCGCTCGCGAGCCTGGCGTTCGGCGTGATCACCGGTGTCGACACCTCGAAGGCCCCGTACGTGGCCACCGAGCCGGCAGAGGAAGCAGAAGGCCTCCCGTCGCTCGACGAAGACGACCTCGACGCCGACCTCGTGCCAGGCGTCGACGAGGAGCTCGCGCCGCCCGATGCCGAGGAAATCGCCTCGTTCTGGCAGCTCCACGCGGCCACCTTCGACACACGTCGGCGTCTGCTGGGCGGCGTGCCCTGGACGCTGACCGCCTGCCTGGATGGTCTCGCGGTCGCCTCCATGCAGGTCCGTCATGCGCTCTCCCTCTGGCTGCTCGTTCGCTCGGGTGGCGTGGCCCGGATTGCAACGCATGCCTGGTCGAGCACGCAACGCATCCACGTCGCGCGCGCGCGCGCGTTGACGGAGCAGGCGCTGATTCGCCGCTTCGGCGGCTGGTGAGGCGAGAAAACTGATGTGGGCGCTGCTCAACCGGACGCCGTACGCCGCCGACCGCACCTGGGTCCGCGACAAGGACGGTCTCCATCTGTGGATCGTGGCTGTGAAGGCAACGTACGACTTCAATGAGGCGGGCGTGCTACGCCTCGCCGACGAACAGCCGCCGCCGCTGCTCGAGCCGGTGTACTTCGGCAAGCCGGGCCAATCGAGCGTCCGCTTCGACACCGATCTCGCCGCTCCCAAGCCAACGACCGACGTCGTCATCAATGCCAGCGCACACGCACCGGGCGGTCGACCCGCGAAGACTGTCGAGGTCGCCGCGCGCATCCACAACGTCCACAAGCTGCTGCTCGTGCATGGACCACGTATCTACTGGCAATCGCCTGTCGGGCTCGCGCCCTCCGAGCCGCAGCCCTTCGTTCAGCAGCCGATCATGTACGAGTGGGCCTTCGGTGGATCCGATACGTCGGCTCCCGAGCCGCAGAAGCACCGCATCGACCTGCGCAACCCGGTCGGTCGAGGCGTGGCGCTACGCCCCGCGAGCCTGGTCCATCAGCCCGCGCATCGGGTCGAGCACCCGCGCGCACCGGGTCTTCCGGCCGGCTTCGGCGCGCTTGCGAGCTACTGGTCGCCACGCCTGGAGCTCGCAGGAACCTACGACGAGGCCTGGAACAAGAGCCGCCGACCGCTCTTGCCCAAGGACTACGACGCGCGCGCCGCGCTCTGCGCACCGGTGGATCAGCGCCCGCAGCAGCATCTCCGCGGCGGTGAGGGCATCGCGCTGCAGAACATGACGCCGCACGGCACGGTGGCTTTCGCGCTGCCCACGATAAGACTCGAGTTCATGACCCACCTCGGCGCAGTGAAGGAGCGGCATGTCGCGACCCTGGGCACCGTGGTGATCGAGCCTGATCAGTGGAAGATCAGCACGATCTGGCAGACCAGTCTGGCCGTGGGCCCGCGCGACCTGGACGCTCTGGACGCGACGGTGATCACCGAGAGGTCTTCCTGAGATGAGCGGAGAGCTGCAAATCGTGGCCGTCGGGGCCCGCACACCCATCGGCTTGACCGCCGAGAGTTCGGCTGCTGCCGCGCGCGGGGGCATCAACCGGATCAGCCGGCAGCATGCGCCCAACGGCGACGAAGACGTGCTCCTCTGCAGCGACTCGACGCTCGGCGATCTGAGCGGCACCGATCGCATGATCGCCCTTGGCCGCTCGGCGCTGGCCGAAGTACTGAGCAAGCTCGAGGCCAGTCGGTTGCCTCAGGGACCGGTCATCCCGGTGATCGTCGGATTGCCCGAGGAACGTCCAGGTTACGGCGTGAACGAGACCCGGCGCGTGCTCGCCGGCCTCGCCTCCGCGAGCAAGGGAAGGTTCGGAGTGGCCGTCGAACCGTTACCTCTCGGGCACGCGGCCGCGCTGGAGGGCCTGCGCCATGTACGTGCGCGGCTCGATAGCGGCCACGATCCGATCGTGATCGTCGGCGGGATCGACAGCTATATCGATCATGCAGCGCTCGACTGGCTGGTAGAGAACGACCAGTGGCAGCGCGAGGGCGTCCGCTCCGGCTTCATCCCGGGCGAGGGCGCCGCGTTCGTGGCACTCATGCGTCCCGCCGACGCGCGATCGGCAGGGTTGGCTCCGCTCGCCCTGGTTCGCTCGGCGGCCAGCGCACGCGAGACCAAGCTGCTCCTGAGCGAAGATCTGCTGCTCGGCGAAGGGCTCGTCGCGGCGGTAGCCGAGGCGCTGACGCCGCTCGGCCGGTCGAACCTCCTCGTGGACGACGTGTACTGCGACATCAATGGAGAGCGCTACCGCAGCGAAGAGTGGGGATTCGTCGCGCTGCGGCTGGCGAGCGCTTTTCGCGACCCCACCGCCTATCGGACCGCGGTCGGACGCTGGGGTGACGCCGGTGCAGCGACGGGCGCGTTGAACCTGGTGCTTGCCACGCAAGCGTGGCAAAGGCTGTACGCACGAGGAGACCATGCAATGGTCTGGGCTAGCTCGCTGAGCGGACTGCGCACCGCGGTGCTCCTCGGCGCCCCTCAGAAAGCAACGAGGATCTGATGGGCGTCTCCGTAAACCCACCCAAGACGCCGGTCACCGAGGGCTCGAGCGGCATCGCGTCTGCTACGGTGCCGAACGTGTGCAAGATGCCGGGACCACCGGCGCCATTCGTGCCCGCGCCGCTGCCGAACATCGGCAAGAGCGGCAAGTCGCCGAAGGGCTACTCCAAGAAGGTCCTGATCGAGGGCAAGGCCGTGGCCATCGCCGGGGCCAGCTTCGGCAGCATGGGCGACATCGCCAGCAAGGGCACCGGGGGTGGTCTGGTGTC
>JBKJOI010000990.1:0-16309 GCA_046595695.1 Haliangiales bacterium
GCCCGGCGCGCCGGCCGAGAGCACCGAGAGCACCGAGGTCGCCGCCCCCGGCGCAGGCGGCGACGCGTCGCTCGCCGCGTGGTCCGGACGCGTACACACGCGCGTCGCCGCCATCCCGCACCCCGCGCTGCCCAAGGTCACCACCTACACCGAGCCGCTCGAATCCTCCGGTGGCGCCGCGACGACGCGCTGGCAGCAGAAGCAGGCAGAGCTGCCCAAGGAGGCCAAGCGCGTCCTCGAGGCCAAGCCGCTCAAGCCGCTCGAGGAGATCCCGCCGATGCCGGCGCCGGATCCGGTGCCCGAGGCCACCGAGCGGCTGCGTGGCAAGTCGAAGCGCGCGCTGGCCGATCAGCGGCTGCCGGACCTGGTCAACACGCCGCACGGCTTCAAGCCGCGCGTGGGCGGCCCGCCGGTCGACACCAAGGTGCCCGAGGTCGCGCCGCCGCCCAGGTCCGCCGGCGCGGAGAAGGTCTCGCCGACGCCGGTGAAGGGCGTGAACGCGGCGCTCGCCAGGACCCCCGAGCCCGAGCTGGCGGCCGGGCAGGGCCAGGCGATCACCGGCTCCGAGCGCCCGCCGGCGTACACGGTGGCGGCGCCCCACCGCGCCGATCTCGCCAGCGTGCTGGCACGCGTCTTCACCGAGGCCTCCGAGACCGGCAAGAAGGTCGTCGACGACGCGCTGGCGAACGCCTACAGCCCCCTCGATCTGCGCGCCAACGACCAGCTCAAGGCGCTCGGCGACGATCTCGTCCCCGCCGAGACCACCTGGTTCCGCGACGAGATGGGCCGCGTCGCCGAGGCGGCGCAGATCGGCAAGAAGGCGCTCGACGACGCCGTGGCGGGGCGCAAGAAGGAGCTCGAGGAGAAGAAGGATCAGACGGCGCTGGACGTCGCCGCCGCCTCGGAGAAGCAGAACGCCGAGGTCGCCAAGCACGCGGGCGACGCGAAGTCGACGATCAAGGCCTGGCGGGCGGGCTGGGACGAGCACTGGGATCGCGTGGCGGCCGACGCCAAGGGCGGCGTGGATCCCAAGGAAGTGCGCGGCGAGCAGGACCGGCTGAGCGACATCCTGCGCAAGCACGCCAGCGAGCACACCGTGGCCTGGTCGGGCGTGCGCAGCGAGCGGCAGAAGAAGCTCGACCGCGCCGGTGAGGATCAGGTCACCGCCTACAAGGAGGCCGCGCTCGCCGACCAGAGCGAGCTGCTCCAGGCCTCGGTCGCCGAGCTCACCGACGCCGCGCTCGTGCAGTGGCTCAAGGACCGCTCGCGCGAGCTGCGCCACAGCGTCGGCGTGCTCAAGGAGGAGGTCCACAACACCGTCGAGGGCTGGCAGGCCGAGATGCGCGTCGCGCGCGACGAGGGCATCGAGCTGGTGCGCGAGTGGGCCGACAAGCGCATCGGCCGTGAGCGCGGCTGGCTGGAGCGGATCATTGCCAAGCTGTTCGAGGCCATCGAGACCAAGCACGAGGAGACCGGCGCGCTCGCCGACGCGCAGACCGAGGCGACCGTGACCGCGCTCGGCCAGGATCTGCAGGTCCTGAACGACCTGAAGATGAAGGGCTTCGAGGCGCTCGACCGCGACGCCAAGGAGCACCTGGGCAAGCAGGACCAGGAGCAGCGCGATCTGCTCACCGCCTACTTCCAGGGCGAGGGCGCGGAGAAGGGCGACACCGTCCTCTACCTGGCCAAGATGATGCAGCTGCGGCTGCGCCGGCAGCGCTTGCCCGAGGCGGTCAAGAAGATCCGGCAGAAGGTCCTCGACCTCGACAACGTCACGTACTGGGAGGCGCTCGAGCTCATCGGCAAGACCCAGAGCTCGGCATTCTCGGCACAGACCGCCGCGGATCTGCTCTGGCAGGCCTTCGAGCACACCTGGGGCACCGACGAGGACAAGGCCTACCGCGCCGTGCAGGGCTTCACCGCCGAGCAGGGCAAGGCGGTGCGCGGCGTCTACAAGGCGGATCACAACCAGGACCTCGACTGGCGCCTGCGCGACGAGATGTCGGGCTCCGAGCTCGATCGCGTCAAGTACGGCCTCGACGGCCGCCAGGCCGAGGCCGACGCCGCCGCGCTGCGCGACGCCGTGCAGGGCGCCGGCACCGACGAAGACCTCATCAACAAGACGCTGCGCAACAAGACCCCGGCCGAGCGCATCGCCATCCACGAGGCCTACAAGTCGCTGTACGGCGAGGATCTCAAGGAACGCCTCGACGACGAGCTATCCGGCGACGAGAAGGGCATCACCGACGCCCACTGGGCGGGCAACACCGCGAAGGCCGACGCCATCGAGGTGAAGATGGCGAAGGACGCCTTCTGGGGTCCCGACAAGGACAAGATCGCGTCGGTCTACACGCGCGTCCGCGACGAGTCGGTGCAGTACGGCGACGCGCGCGGCTGGACCTCGGCGGAGATCGACGTCGAGATCGCCAAGCGCACCGGCAAGGTGCAGGTCGAGTACAAGGACCACACCAAGCGCGAGCTGCTCGCCGATCTCGAGCAGGCATTCAGCCCGCCCCGGGACGCCTACGGCGGCGACGAGCAGCAGCGTACTTACGCCGACCAGTACTGGAAGGGCCAGCGCGACCTGGTCATGGGCCTGGCCACCGGCGATCTGACGCGCGCCGACGCCGGCAAGATCCAGATCGAGCGCACCGACCTCTACGCCAAGGACGACACCATCAATGGCGTGCTCGCGCTGCAGTACGACCGCGCGTACGACCGCGCCAAGCGCGACGCCATGGTCGCCTGGCACGAGGCCAACCCCGGCAAGAACCCGACCAAGGCAGACCTCAAGATGCTCGAGGACCAGGTGGTCAAGACCGCCGAGGCCCAGGGCCAGCGCAACATGGCCGCGCTCGGGCTCTACGTCGAGACCAACTACACCGGCGGCCAGCCCTTCAAGGAGACGATCGAGGATCTGACCTCGGGTATCGACGAGAAGAAGGCGGTCGCGCTCGTCGACCAGGGCGGCCGCCTGCAGGACTGGCAGGTGCTCGAGTTCGCGACCAAGGGCAGCGGCACCGACGACGACGCGTTCAAGAAGCTGCTCAAGTCCAAGAAGACCAAGGCCGAGATCGACGCGCTCGAGAAGGAGTGGCAGGAGAAGACCAAGAGCCCCGACAAGTCCATCAAGTGGCTCATCGAGGACGAGACCTCGGGCCGGCTCAAGCAGGACCTGCTGATGGACTACCAGTACGGCGCCGAGCCCGAGGATCCCAAGCTCGCCGTCGAGAAGGCGCGCGCTCAGCTCGCCTACGAGCGCAGGACCGGCGGCGTCGAGAAGCTGCAGACGCGCCCGGGCGGCCCGGTGCTCGAGGTCGAGAACCACGAGTACCTGGTCATGAAGAAGCGCCTGGCCCGGCTCGAGGCGCAGGCGGCCGAGTACGACAAGTACAGGAACGCGCCCGACACGGACCCGAAGAAGGCGTGGGCGACCATGAAGTGGCAGGCCAACCTGGAGGGCTTCACCAGCGCCCAGGAGACGCACCGCTTCCTCGTCGACCAGCGCACCGAGCTGGCGGCGCAGATCGTCAGCATGGTCGTCGCCGTGGTCGTCGGCGTGGTACTGACCGTGGTCACCGGCGGCGCCGGCTCGGTCGCGGCGGTCGCGCTCATCGCCGGCGTGTCGTCCTTGTTCGGCGCCGCCGCGGGCATCGCGGTCAAGCAGTCGATGAAGGGCGACGCCTACGGCGCCGACGAGCTGGGCATGGACATCGTGCTCGGCGTCGTCGACACCGTGGTGTCGATGGCGACCGCCGGCGTGGGCGGCAAGATCCTGAAGAGCGCGGCCACGGCCGCCAAGGTCGGCGGCGTCGGCGCGCGCGGCGCGATGGCGACGCTCGGGCGCATGGCCGAGGGCAACATGGCCAAGCGCGCCGCGGCGCACTTCATCGCCGAGGGCGCCGAGGGCTTCCTGCAGTCGCTGCCGACCGCGATCGTGGGCACCGCGCTGAACGAGCAGACCTGGAAGGACGGCAACCCGTTCCTCAACATGCTGTTCGGCGTCGGCATGGGCGTCGGCATGGGCACGCTCGCGTCGGGCTCGATCGGCGGGCTGACCCACCTGAAGAAGGGCGCCGTGGACATCCCGGTGCCCCACGAGACGCCGTCGCTCGGCTCGAAAACCGCGCTCGTGGACATGCACGGCAACCCGGCCAAGCTCGCCGACTTCGAGGCGCGCTACTTCGAGCTGAACCCGACGCGCACCAAGGCGCAGTTCCGCCAGGACTACGACTGGGTGCTGCTCAAGCAGGCCGAGCACGACCCCGAGATCGCGTCGCGGCTCAGCAAGCAGCTGCGCGACGAGATCACCGATCTCCTGCCGCCGCACCACAAGGCCCAGCTCGGCGACAGCCCGGTCGAGATGTGGGACGCCAGGCGCTTCGAGGACTTCACCGGCAGCAAGTCGGGTCAGGCGGTGGTCATCATCAAGGACGGCCAGCCGACCGTGATCGTGAAGCAGGGCGCCTCCTCGCACGAGCTCGCGCAAGAGGGCTTCCACCTGATCCAGGCGCTCGATCCGAAGACCAAGGCCAAGGTCGCGCGCCTCGACGAGGCGACCATGGCGCGCTGGTCCACGATGGATCCGCGCGAGAAGCTCTCGCTCTACCGCGAGAAGCTCGACCTCGAGCTCGACGCGCAGCGCCAGCTCATCGCCGCGCTCGAGGCGCGCGCCGGCGGCGCCAAGGTCGGCGACGACTTCGCCGAGCGCCTGGCCTCGGCGCGCTCCACGCTCGACAACCTCGAGGCGCGCTTCGGCGAGGTCTCGCGCATCGGCCCGCTGCGCCGCACGCTCATGGGCTGGGGCGTGCTCCCCGAGCCCGGCTGGCTGGACCAGCCGGCGCGGTTGTTCGCCAAGAAGAAGCTGAGCCCGCTCGAGGTGGACGTCGTGGCGGCTGCCAAGAGCAAGCAGCCTCCAGTCTCACGCAACCTGGCCGACGCTGAAGGGAAGACCAAGGAGATTCTCGGCCGCCTCAGTCGCGACGAGGGACAGAGCGCCGGTAGATCGCTGAAGGCCCTGTATGACGCCCTGGCTACCAATCCAGATTCGGAGGTCGGATGGATCGAGAGCATCCTGGTGGCGGCCGGCGATGTGCTCGATCCCAAGACGCTCCATGTTCCGCCCGGTCTCGGGCGGCGTCTGCGAGAACGGCTCGTGACCCTGGGTCTTTCGCATGTCGACCCATCCAACGTGACCCGCGCGACAATGGAGCAAACCAATCAGCTCTTTCGTTCGCTTCGCGAGGTCCTCCGTGGGGTGCATCCGGGGCCGGGCGCCACCAACCGCTCGGCCTTCGCCGGGTCTGTGCTCAAGAACATGCTCGCCGCTCCGAGAGAATCACCGGTCCGCCTGTTGAAGGCCGCCGCGAAGGTCACGGGCTCGAGCTCCTTCGATTCCGCTATCCTCGCGCGAGTGGCACGCGCCCTCGACAACATGCCGACGGGCTCGGGGATGCGAGAGGCCACGGAGTTGCTCGAGACGGTCGCCGAGATGGGCGCTCACTCCTCGAAAGCGAGCGTCGTTGGAAGCTCGGGCATCGGCCCGATCCTCGAGAATCCCTTGGCGAACGCAAACCCTCTTGGAGCTCTGCGTGCGCAAGTCGAATCGATGGCGGGGTTGCCCGCGGGTGCGACCAGCGTCGGCGACATCCCTCTGTTTGGCTATCTGCGTGTGTTCGCCGAAACGGGCCCGGGCGGCGCCAAGTTGCTCCACGACGTGGCCAAGCTGGAGCGAACGGGCGCGGTGGATGGCCTGTCCGCGTGGGCATCACACGTACTCATCAAGCAGAACAAGACCGGAATCGATATCAACCGGACGGTCAACGAGTTGCACGCCGCGGCGTTCTATGCGGGCGAGGTGGCGGCAGCGGGAGGCAAGGTCAAGATCGACGCAGATGCGATAGCCGCCAGCTCCGGCGGAAAGTCGTTCGACATGAAGGTGGTCATGCCTGCGCCTTCCAAGAGCATGGCCGTTGATGTCATGACGCCCACAAATCCGGCCGCTGCGGTTGGCGACTTGACGGGCCCGATGAGGCACAGCCTCAAGAAGGGCCGGGACAACTTTGGTCCTGCGTTCGCGGCGCTACCCGCCAACGTCGAGATCGAGGCGCTGGGTGTCGTGAAATTTGGCGCCACCGTCACGCCGCCCCGCGGAATGGCAGCAGTGCCCCTGAATGCAGATGGTACGTATCTTGGCGGCGACCTTCTCAGCGATCTGGCAGCCACAATGACCAAGGACAAGACGGTGTGGCGCCCCTTGACGCGATATGTGCTCCTTGCTCCGGACGGCAAGAAAATCGGTGTCATCACGTGGGATGGCGTCAAATACGAGGCCAAACGATGAGAGAAGTCCAAGCACACGACTATCCAGGGCTGGGCTCGCGTTGGTACCGGGAAGCTCCCCTGGACTTCACCGAAGGTGCCGAGGCGCTGATCCAGTCCGTCTTCATGACCGTCGAGCCGCTGCTTCGGGCCTACGAGGTCGAGCTCGAGCTCAGTCACGATGAGGGCCACTTGGAGCGTGGATTGCGAGTGCAGCTGCCACCTGGCCTCGATGGTGGAATCGGCCCCTGGCCGACAGACGTAGTCGAGGGCGATCGACTCGGTCCTCGGCAGATCGCGAGCTGGGCGGATCCTTTGTACCGACCCGTGGGAGCAATACTGAATGATCTGGTGATCCGGACGGGGTGCGTGGCCGCGTGCGTGCCTGAGTGGGCTGATGGGGAGCGCGGAATCGATCTACTGGTAGGTGGCGAGACCTATCACCGGCGTACCCTCGAGATCGAAGGGCAAGATTGGATTGCTGGTCCCATCAAGCGCATTGGCGCCCCTGCGCCCATCGAGGTCACACTCACGGGGCGTAGGCGCCAATGGCTCCTCGATGTGAGCTTGTTGTGGTCGGCCTGGGAGCTCGGGCGGGACCTCCTGGATCCGCGAGTGCGATCGTGCTTCGCGGCGCTGGAGGCGGCCGGCTGGCAGAAGGCTGTGGTGCCAGCCCTATGATCTCGTCCATGCGCAGCCCGTCACGATGGCGTCAATGAACCGCGACACACAGGCTTACAAGTATCCCGGGAGAGTCGTCTACTACAACGGGCGATGCGACGAACAGTCGGAGCTCAAGATCGTGGCGCACGTGGCGCGGGCCTTCGACTGCCTGTCAGACGTCTACCGTCCCGAGCTTCTTGCCGATCTTCTGGCAGGCGCTACCAGCCAAGGGGCAGGGCGGCCGGGGATTTCTGAGCCGGTCTGAGACGAAATGCGCATCCTCCCCGACCCTGATCGTTCGTACGCCACGCTGAAGGCGGAGCTCGTGCGCCTCGGCTGGGTGTGGGCCAGCGAGACGCAGGCCCTGCCGCTCCTGCGCGGCGAGCCCGAATGGGTGGAGTACCGGCACCCCGCGGGCGGCACGCTGCGCTACGAGTACAACCCGGCGATCGGGCTGCGGCAGATCGATGCGGACGCGCCGGCGGAGCGGCTGCGCGGGCTCGCCGACCTGCCCCACCTGGGCCCGGCGGACGTCGCCGTGCTGCTCGACGGGCCGGGCGCCGAGGCGATCCTGCGCGGCCTGTTCGCGGCGCGGGCGCTGCGGCTCATGCCGCTCTTGCCTAGGATCCACGCGCTGTGCACGCACGCCGACGACCTGGTGCGGCGCGCCGCGGCCGACGTCGCGGCTACGCTGCCGCCGGCGGCGGTGCGCGACGGATGGCAGCGGTTCCAGGCGCTGCGCGCGCAGCGGCCGGAGCGTTCGGCGCTGCTGGCGATGATGCCGGTGGCCGATCAGCGGCAGGTGCTGCGCTGGATGGGACGCGATCGGCGGGCGGCGAACGCCGACGTGCTGGCGGCGCTGCGCACCGGGCTCGCCGGCGAGGACGCCGAGGTGCGCGCGACCGCGGCGCTGGTGGCGGCCAGGCTGGGCGCCGCGGAGCTGGCGGCGGACGTGCGCGGGCTGGTCCTGCCGGCGCGGCTGGCCGCAGCGCAGGCGTGCGCGGCCCAGGCGCTCGCTGCGGGCGCGCGGCTGCAGCTGCCCGATCCCGTCGACGACGCGTCGCTGCTGCTGCACGCGCTGCTCGAGCCGCTCCCCGACGTGCCGCGGCCGCCGCGCCTGCCGAAGCACCTCCGCGACGACGGCGGCACCGTGCGGCTCGCGCGCTCGGGTCTCGCGGTCGCGCTCGTGCCGTCCCTGCCGCACTGGCTCGGCGGCGCCGAGCCAGTGCGTCCGCTGCGTCGGATCAGCGCGCGCCCGTTCGCGATCGCGGTCGAGCCTTTCGATGCGCGCGCGGCGGAGCTGCTCGGCGTCACGGTCGCCGCCGCCGCCGACGGAACGCTCCGGGTCACCTTGGCCGAGGCCGCGGATCTGGCACGGCGCCTGGGCGTGCTCGAGGGTGCGGCCATCGGGCTCCCGGACGCCGAGGGGTGGGAGATGGCGCTGCGCGGTCCCGACGGGCGCCGCACCGTCTCGGGCAACCTCGACGCGGAGCCGGCGATCTCGCCGTGGGGCGTCGCGGTGCTGCCCGGGAGTGAGTGGGTCGCCGGCGGCATCGTTCGCGACGCCTCGTCGTTCGTCGAACCGGCGCGCGCCGCGGCCGTGACGAGCGCTCCGGAAGCTCGCCACGCGGCGCGCTTCGCATTCGCGTTCCCCGCGTAGTCTCCACCGCCGCCGGCTCGCTCCGATCGTGCAGGTGAAGCCGCGTTGTGTCAGTTGTTCTGTGTCAGTCGGTGTGTCAGTCGGTGTGTCAGCTGTCCATTTCACAGTGGGTATCTGCAACCCGCGTCTGCGTACCACCGATCAGCTAACGAATGTTTCAGGCAATTGAGACATTCGTCGCTCTTCGAGAACAATCCACTCTGCCCGGGCTCGACTCTGCCATTGGCAGCCCCTATGATTCGTTCGCTTCGGGCCGCGCGTCGCGAGCTCTGGCTCTTCGGGGGGAGATCCATTTCCATGCTCTTGGGAACAAGCGCGGGCCACCGATCCGTGCTCGACAAGCTGGATCGCGTCGCGCGCACCGACGCCGAGGTCTTGCTGACCGGCCCGACCGGCGTGGGCAAGGAGCTCTACGCGCGCTACGTCCACGAGCGCAGCGGTCGCTCGCCGTTCGTGCCGGTGAACTGCGGCGCGATCCCGTCGCAGCTGCTCGAGAACGAGATGTTCGGGCACGTCGCGGGTGCGTTCACCGGCGCGCACCCTCGCGGCCACGGGCTCGTCGAGGAGGCCGAGGGTGGCACGCTGCTCCTCGACGAGATCGACGCCCTGTCCGCCGACAACCAGGTGAAGCTCCTGCGCTTCATCCAGAGCCGTGAGTACCGCCGGCTCGGCGAGACCCGGCTCCGCCGCGGCGACGTGCGCATCGTCGCGTCGTCCAACGCCGACCTCGTCAACGAGGTGCGCAGCGGCCGCTTTCGCTCCGACCTCTTCTTCCGCCTCCGCGTCGTCCATCTCACCATCCCGCCGCTGCGTGATCGCCCCGAGGACATCGACATCCTCATCGATCACTTCGCGGCGCTCTATGCCCGCCGCTATGGCGTCGACACGCCGGTGTTCCGCGCCGACGCGCGCGCGCGCCTGCGCCGCCACTCGTGGCCTGGCAATGTGCGTGAGCTCGAGAATGCGATTCGCGCGCTCACGTGCCAGTCATTCGGCACTCCGATAGACGCGCACATGCTCGACCTTCTCGAGGATGCGCCGCAGAACGACGAGCGCGCCGGCGTCGAGCTGCCCGCCGCCTTCGACCTGGAGAAGGACATGCGCACGGCCAAGCGCGAGCTCGTGGCGCACTTCGAGCGCGCCTACCTCGAGCGTGCCCTCGAGCGTGCCTCGGGCAACATCTCCAAGGCCGCGCTGATGAGTGGCAAGGCCCGCCGCGCCTTCTTCGAGCTGCTGCGCAAGCACGGCATCGACGCCGACGGCTTCCGCCGCACCCGTTCGCAAGCCCGCAGCTGAGCTTCGGAGCCTGGCTCCCACGCTCTCCGGACGCTTCCAGACTATGCCAGGCAGGCGGCCACGCTGATCTGCGCATACTGGCCGGACGGAGGTCGGCATGCGTGGCGGGAATGTCTGGTGGGTCGCAATGCTCGTGCTCGCCTCCGCGAGCTGCTCGTGGACCGTGATGAGCACGCTGCCGGCGCAGCCCTTGGCCGATGCGAGCTACGCGTGCGACGAGTCCACCGTCGCGCCGAAGCTCGACGTCGCGGTCGCGATCGTCGCCACGGCTGTCACGGTACTCACCGTGTTCGCGACCGTGGACTGCGGCGACGGAGAGCCCGAGCAGGGCTGTAGCACGGTCGGCCTCGGCTACTACTACGTCGTGCCGGCGATCCTGTACGGCGTCTCCGCACGCCACGGCTTCGCCGAGGCGGGCCGCTGCCGTGCGTACCACGAGGGCCGCCCGGCCATGGCCGGCGGCCAGGCGCCGCCACCGCCGCCGCCGCACCCCCAGGAGGGCAGCGTCTGCGAGCGGATTCCCGGCGTGCCGCGCGGTGGACGGTGCCCGCGCGGGCTCGTGTGTCGCGGCGACATCTGCGTGCGCTGAGCGGCCGCGCACCGCACAGCGGGGGATAGACACGCTTCTCTCGCACGCCAGCATCACGCTGCCGCGACGAGGAGCTGGCCGCGGTGCCCGGCCACGGCGTCACGCAGCCGTAGCGCGCCGCCCGCGGGCTATCTGCGCCGCTGACCGCATTCCTTGCAGCTGCCGTCGGCACCGATCAGACCGATGCAGGCGCCGTCGGGGCACAGCTCGCGCTCGTCGTCGAAGTCCTCGCCCGTCGCGGCGCCCGCGACGATCGCGACCCTCACCTCGTCGCCGTCGCCGTCGCCGTCGTTGTCTTCGTCGCCGTCGTTGTCTTCGTCGCTGTCGCTGTCGTCTGCGTCGTCGTCGCTACCGTCCGCGCGTGCCGCGCCGTCCACGGGCCGCGCGCGGAACGGTCCACCCGCCTCGGGCGCGAGCTTGCCGCACTCCTTGCAGCGTCCGTCCGGCCCGGCGACTCCGATGCACCCGCCGTCGACGCACAGGCGCCGCTGCTCCCATTCCATATCCGGATCGGCCACGGTCGTCTCCTCGGCGTTACTTCAGGTTCTTGAACAGCGCGTCGAGCTTGGCCTTCGCGGCGGTCACGTGGTCGGCCTGCTTCGGCGCCTCGTTGGCGCTCCTGAAGTCGAAGTGCGGACAGAAGTTGCCCGACTCGCGGTCACGGATGAACTGCGCCTCGGGCTCCCGGCACATGTTGTGGATGGCCGGGTCGTAGAGGTGGCAGTTCTTGCACACGTGCATGTCGGCGCCGCAGTGCATGCACGAGTCGCGGCGGCCCACCTTCACGCCGACCTTCACCTCGAAGATGATCTCGTTGTGGCAAGACCAGCAATAGTACGCCATGGGCGAATGCGTACCATCTCGTCGGCTCCGGCGCCAGACTCGGCCGAGGTCCGGTCCTGCGCCGGGCCTGGTGCCGGGGCCTCGTGCCGGGGCCGGTTGACACTCAACCGGGGCCGCGGTAGAAGCCACTGCGATGTACGACACCAGCGAAATTCGTAAGGGTCTCAAAGTCCTCATGGACGGAAACCCGTACACGATCGTGGAGTTCCAGTTCGTGAAGCCAGGCAAGGGCCAGGCGTTCACACGGACCAAGTTCAAGAACTTGCTCACCGGGGCGGTCATCGACCGCAACCTGCGCTCCGGTGAGAAGCTCGAGCCCGCCAACGTCGAGGAGAAGGCCATGACCTTCCTCTACCGCGAGGCCGACTCGTTCATCTTCATGGACAGCGTGTCGTTCGAGCAGACCAACGTGCTCGAGACGATCATTGCGGACGACAGCAAGTACCTCAAGGACAACCTCGAGTGCACTGTGCTGTTCTTCAACGATCGCCCGGTCGGCGTGACCCTACCGAACTTCGTGATCCTGAAGGTCATCAAGTGCGAGCAGGGCGTCCGCGGTGACACCTCGGGCAACGTGCTCAAGCCTGCCACCGTCGAGACCGGCGCCGAGTTCGGCGTGCCGCTCTTCATCAAGGAAGGCGAGTCGATCCGCGTCGACACGCGCACCGCCGAGTACATGGAGCGCATCCAGTAGCTCGCGCGCTCCGCCGTCCTCCCGCTTACGTCTCGTCCTTCATCACCACCTCGAAGCGCAGCACCACGCCACGGGCGGTCCCGACCAGGATCGTCCGGTTGTCCGCGCCGAACGTCACCGCGGTGCCGTAGTCACCGCTCGCCTGCAGGTCGACCTGATCGATCTGCTGGCAGGTGGTCGCGACCCACAGCTTGACCAGGCCGTCGTCGGAGGTCGTGACGATGGTCCTGCCGTCGGGCGAGAACGCGACCGCGGTGACCGCGCGCGCATGCCCGACCAGGTCGTTGACCTCGCGGCCGGTGGACAGCTGGTAGATGCGCACCATGTGATCGTCGCCGGCCGAGGCGACGCGCGTGCTGTCGGGCGAGAACGTCACCGCGTTCACGCGCGCGCCGTGCTGGCGGAACATCCAGATCGCCTTGCCGGTGGCCAGGTCCCACACCCGCACCGTCTTGTCGGAGGACGCGGTCGCCGCCATGGTGCCGTCGGCGGAGAACGCGACGCCGTTCACGCGACCGTTGTGCTCGCCGAGCGGCGTCGCCTGGCCGGTCTCGAGGTTCCACAGGTACGGGGCCCAGCGCGATGAGCCGATCATGCCGACCTTCCCCGACGGCGCGATCGCGAGCGCGTTCACCCAGCGGCCGGGCGAGAAGGTCGTCACCAGCTGCCCGCTCGTGATCTCCCAGAGGCGTGCGCGCTTGTCGCGGCCGCCGGTGATCGCGCGCCGTCCGTCGGGGGTGACCGCGAGCGCGGTGCCTTCCTCGGCGTGGGCCTCGATCGCGCGCTGCTCGCGCCCGCTCGCCACGTCGGTGACGTGCAGGACGCCGGCGTCGCCCAGCCACAGTCCGAGCGTGCCGCCGGCGGTGAGCGCGACCGCGTTCACGCGGCCCTCGCGCCCGTCGGCGCCCCAGACCGGCGCGCCGGTTTGCGCGTCCCACACCCGCACCGTGTGGTCGTCGCCGCCGGTGGCCACGCGCGTGCCGTCGCGCGAATACGCCACCGACGTGACCTTGCCGCGGTGGCGGTCGAGCACGTGGCGCGCCTTGCCGCTGGCGACGTCCCAGATCACCACGCGCCCGTCGCCGCCCGCCGACGCCACCGACTGGCCGTCGGGCGACCAGGCGATCGCGGTGACCCGGCCCAGGTGACCCTCGAAGACGAGCGGCGCGGCCGCGGGCGTGCCGTCCGCGGCGAGCTCGGGCGCGAGGTCCCAAACGCGCACGGTCGAGTCCCAGCTCCCCGAGGCCACGCGCTTACCGTCGGGCGAGAAGGCGACCGCGCTGACGCGATCCTCGTGGCCCTCGAAGGTTCGCATGGGCTTGCCGCTGGCGAGATCCCACAGCTTCACGGTCGCGTCGGCGCCGCCCGAGGCCGAGATGGTACCGTCGGGCGAGGCGGCCACCGCTGAGGCCACGCCGGTGTGGCCCATGTACAGGCGCAGCTGCTTGCCGCTGGGCACATCCCAGACGCGCAGCGACTCGTCCGAGCTGGCCGAGATGGCGCGCGTGCCGTCGCCGACGAAGGCGACGTCGGTGGCGCTCGATCGATGGCCCAGGAGCTCGCGCAGGATGCCGCCGCTCTGGGCATCGAAGACGCGCACGCTGCCGTCGGCCGAGGTGGTCGCGAGCTTCGTGCCGTCCTTCGAGATCGCGAGGCCGGTGACCACGTCGGCGTGCGTGATCGTGAGCGCGGGCGTGCCGGTCCTGGCGTCCCAGGCTTGCACGCGCCGGTCATGCGACGCCGACCAAACGCTCGCGCCGTCGGCGGAGAAGACGACCGCCGAGACCGCGTCGGCGTGCTTGCCCTCGTAGCCGCCCCATACCGATTGCAGCTGCAGCGTGCCGGTGCGCAGGAAGCCACCACAGGTCGCCGGCAGTGTGGGCGCCGGGCCAGGGTCGGGCGCGGCGGCCACGCCCCCGTCCTTGTCGTCCGGATCGGGCGCGACTTCGGGGAGATCGAGCTCCTCCTTGGTCGGCGGCGGGCGGCTCGCGGCCGGCGTGGCGGGCCGCGTGGCCCCTCCGCAGGAGAGCGTCAGCAGGAGAGCGATCGATTGCAGCGAGCGGCGCACCAGGGACCCCGAGTGTATCGCGCCGTGCGGGCTAGGGCGCGTGCTTCGCGCGTCCGGTGAGCACGAAGACGTTGCGCGACAGCGTGGGATCGCTGGCGATCAGGTCCTCGCGGCCGTCGCCGGTGAGGTCGGCGTGCGCGAGCGGAAAGTGCGCGGGCAGGTTCTGCGGGCCGAAGAAGACGCCGGAATTGTCGCCGAGCCAGATCACGGGCCGGTTGATACTCGGCGTCAGTGCGACCATGTCGAGTGCCTGATCACCGTTGACGTCGGCGAACATGACTGGGAGGTCGCCATCGCTGATCGTCGTCTGCGGTCCGCGCTCGAAGTCCCCCTGGGTGCCCGCGAGGTACGGCGCCAGGCGTGCCTGCTCGCCGTCGTACGCGACCGTGACGACATCGGGGCGTCCATCGCCGTTCACGTCGGCGACGCTGAAGTCAGTCACGCCGGGCAGGAGCAGCTCGCCGATCACGGCAAAGCCGCCGGTCGTCTGACCGGCGTGAACGCGCAGGTCGCCGTTGGCGATGAGCAGATCGACGCGGCCATCGCCGTCGACGTCGAGGAGGTCGATGCCGGTGAGGTCGCTGCCGAGCGACGCGCCCTGCGACACGCCGGGCGCGAGCGCGCCGCCGGGCAGGCCGCGGAACACGATGACGTCGGTGAGGGACAGGTCCTGGTCGAAGAGGATGAAGTCATCCATGCCGTCGCCGTCCACGTCGCGGCAGTCGGCGTAGCTGCGGTAGCCGAGCGCTGCCGGCTGGGATCCGGTGGGCGTGAGCCCGCCAAGACCGTCGTCGTCGTAGGCGGTCACGCCGGTCGTGGTTGCCACCACCAGCTCCTGGTCGGCGGCGGCGTCCAGCTGGCACGCCGCCAGCGCGACGACGCTGGTGCTGGCGACGAGCGTGGTCATGTCGTACACGAGAGCGTCGGTCGTGTGCCCGACCTCGACGCCGGAGAAGGTGGCGAGCACCAACTCGAGCCGTCCGTCGCCGTCGAGATCCGCGACCACAACGCGGAAGCTGGGCTCGCCGAGCACCGGGATGGGATGGCCGACGGGGCCGTCGCCACCGCGAGCGCGCCACAGATCGCCGGCGAGGAGGACGAGGTCGAGCTGGCCGTCGCGGTCGCCGTCGACCAGCGGCCCGAGCGCCGCGGTGAGCTCCTGGAACGGCCACTCGTTCGGCTCTTCGGCCGCGAAGTCGCCGCTGCCGGAGTTGCGCAGCACGACCGTGGTGAGCGGCTCGGCTGCATAGCCGTAGACGAGATCGAGGTCGCCGTCGGCGTCCAGGTCGCCGATCTCGATGGAGCCCTCTTCCCCGAGCCCGTAGAAGGTGACTGGACGGTAACCGCCCGCGCCATCGGCGAGCCGTACCGAGATACCAAAGGCTTCCCGGAAGGCGACGTCGAGGAATCCATCACCGTCGAGGTCGCCCGCGCGCGCCTGTGCGACCTCCACCGGTCCTTCGACCTCACCGAAGGTTCCGAAGTTGCCGAGTCCGTCGCCGGCGAGCATCAGGAACGCGAAGTCGCCCAGGACCAGCAGGTCAGTCCCGTCCGCACCATCGACCTCACCGGCGAAGACGAACCTGGCGACGCTGTCCGGAGGCAGCGGCTCGTCGTCGGCGGCCTGGAACGTGCCGCCGCCCTGGCCCAGCAGGATCTGCACGCTTTCGTTCGCGACCACCAGGTCGGTCAGATCGTCGCCGTTCAGCTCGACGGCGGTGAGGACGAGCTTGTTGGACACCGGCGTCACCACCGGCGCGCCGTAGCTGCGCGCGCCGGTGGCCAGGCGTACGGATACGGCGCTGGGCTCGAGCACCGCCAGGTCGAGGCGACCGTCGCCGTCGAAGTCGGCGCTCTCGATCACGCCGTCGCCGGCCGGGATGCCCAGGTCGACACGATCGGTGCCGCCGTCGCCGCGGCCGTAGAAGACCACGAGCATCGGTCCCGCCGCGCTCGCGATCAGATCGGTATGGCCGTCGCCATCGAGATCGCGCGCGAGCAGCTGATGGCCTGCGTTCTCACCCACGCGTACGGCGGTGCCGTGGCAACTCTGCTGCTCGTCGGGATCCAGGACGCCGTCGCCGCAGTAGTGAACGACGCAGTCGCTGCGGCAGGCGCCGGCCACGAGGTCGCTGTTGGCGGTGCCGTCGTCACACTGCTCGGGCATCGCCCCGG
>JBKJOI010000159.1:0-2733 GCA_046595695.1 Haliangiales bacterium
CGGAAAAGTCGGTACCACAGATGATCGGCATGCGGCCTCGACACGCAGGAAGCAGGCCATCGATACCGCGATCGCCTGCACACTGGCACTGGCGCGGCGCCTGAAATGTCACTGCAATGACCGCGGTGACCGCGCGCGGCCCCTCGCGCACCTCGAGGCGTTTCCTCTCGCACCGAGACGAGAAGCACGCGTTTCACTCATCGGCTGAATGAGCCGATCGAGCGCAAGATTTGCGTCCCATCGATCCCGCACGTCATCATTGCTCGTACCAGCAAGAAGAATTTCGTACTTGGCATGCATGTCGCGTTCGCTCCGACGCCCTGCCGCACATACGCGCACGCGAACAAGCTGATGGGTCGGGGCCGACGTACGCGAGGATTGCGCGCAGCGGATCCAGGCGGGACAAGGCGGGACAGTAGTCGGGCCCTGGGCTTGCAGGCACCGTGGCTTGCCCCACGACCCCAACGATCAGGAGCGACGCCATGCGAGCCCATTTGGCGCAGCCGGGAGAGGCAGCGATCCAGGGAACCCTTTCCCGCGCGCGTTGGACTGGTCGATTGTGAATTGTCTCGCAGCGCATAGTCAGGGCGACGAATCCACCACCACTTTCGGCGTCCTGACGACGAGCACGTCGCAGGGCGCCCTATGCAATATCTCCTGGGCGACGCTGCCCAGGAACAGGTGAGCCGCGCCACCGCGGGCGCGCGACCCGATCGCCACGAGGTCTGCCCGGCGCCGGCCGATGGCGCCGAGGATGGCGCGCCGCGGCTCTCCGCGGCGAAAGACCAGCCGACGCCGGCGGCCCGGGATCGGCAGCCCTTCCAGCGCCTCGTTCAACGCCTTGTGAGCCGAACCCTTGAGGTCCTCGAGGTAGCGGGCCAGCTCGGCATCTGTAGCGCCTCCCATCCGCATCCACCCCCGGTAGACGTTCTCGAAGGCGTGGAAGACGTCGAAGCGGTGGGCTTCCGTCGTGCAAAGGCGCGCGGCGAGCTCGACGATTGCGCGCGCGTCGGGCGAAGCGTCGACGCCTACCATCGGCCGTTTGTAAGGCCCGCGCGGCTCGGGGCCGACCACGAGAACAGGCATGGGTGCGCGCCGGATCAAGCGCTCCGCGGTCGAGCCGAGGAGCAGGCCGCGCAGCCGCCCTTCTCCGTGGCGCCCGACGACCAAGAATTCAGCCTTCATGGTCGCCGCGTACGCGCCAAGCTCGGGGAGCAGCGGCCCCGTCAGGAGGGCCACCTGCACAACCGCGGTGGAACGTGCAATCTTCAGGGTTTCACGGAGTGAAGCCGCCGCGTCAGCGAGCAGCCGGCGCACCGTCGTCTCTACACGTCTCGACGCCCGTCCTGGAATAGAGCCGGGCAAGACGTGCACGAGCGCGAGCATGGCGTCGGGCGCGAGCGGCAGCCGCGCTGCCCGGGCGAGCGCCCGCCGGGCGCCCGGTGAGAAGTCTGTTGCGATGAGCAGCCGTCGGAGACGCTCGCCTGACAGGTTAGTGGCACCATGCATGCTCACAACCAGTTGCAACAAGCGATCCACCCAACAGCACCGGCGGCTCGGTTCCACGTTCACGCCATGGCCGCGCAAAGCTTGGGAGGGGAACGAGGGAGGAACGCGAGAGATCGACGGCCACCATCGGTCGCCCGTCGGGTCCCTGGGAAGCGGCGCCCACGACCAGCTTGGGGAGGTCACTCTTGCGGTACACGCGCTCGGCCGTGGAGCCGAGCAGGGCTCCACCGAAGCTGTGCTGGCCGTGGCTGCCAATCACGACGAGCTCGGCACGCTCGTCGCGCGCACGTCGGATGATCTCGACGAACGGGGTGCCGCGTACGACCACGGGGTTCTCGCTCACGTCGACCTTCGTGAGCACAGAGAGGCGCGCCACGGCATCCGCGAGCAGGCGATTGCCGCCGCTGTTGTCACCTCCGTGAGGGCTCGGCGACGGAAAGCCCTCCGGGAGAACATGGAGCATCGTGACCGATGAGCCCGGGGTGATCGGAAGCTGCGCCGCCCGCTCGATCACCGCAGCCTTAGCCTGCGAGAGATCGACGGCGACGAGGACGCTACGGAGCGGCCTACGCAAGTGCGTCACGAGTCCAAGCGTACGTACTAATCGTGCCGCGGCCCCTGCGCTCCACCGGCCGGCGGTGCGGCCGAGCGCTCGCGCTGGTTGGGAAGCCCGCCCGTGTACTTCGTCCGATTGCGCTTGGCGAATCCGTGGCTTACGCCGCCCGGCCGTTCCTAAAGACGGCGCGGTGCTCGGCGTCTCGGGCGATAAGCAGGTGAACGACACGTGGAGTTCGGATTGAACTGGGGCATCGCGCGCCTTCGCGGGGGCTACTTACTCGTGACCATGGCGAAGGACAAACGCGCTCCGACGGACTCGAAGTTTGCCGGCGCGCGGTCAAGGACCACATCTCCATGTTCGGGAAAGCGCCGAAGTCTACGCCTACGACCGCGGTGGCTAGAGCCAGGACAACGTGGCGGAGCTGAAGAAGCTAGGCGTCGCCGAGATCGGGCGGCCCTCGCGGTCAGGCTAAGTGGGAAGTGCACGGCAAGGTGAAGGACAAGCTGGTCTCGGAGCGAGCCCAAGTCGAGGCCGGGATCGGGACGATAAAGTGCGGCAAGTACGGCTTCACGCGGCCGGCCGCGAAGTCGGTAAACACCATGGGTATGTGTGGCCAGCGTCCCGTGCTCGGATTCAACCTGAACAAGCTGGTACGCGGCTTGGCA
>JBKJOI010000185.1:0-5153 GCA_046595695.1 Haliangiales bacterium
GCACCAGCGGCCGGTCGCCCGCGTCAATCACCCAGCTCACCACGCCGCGGATCTTGGCCCGTGGCACCTGCTCGGCAAGGACAGCCGCGTGCTCGGCGAGGTGCCGCGGGCGAAGATCCGCGGCGTGGTGAGCTGGGTGATCGACGCGGGCGACCGGCCGCTGGTGCTGCCGCCCGCGCCGCCCGAGGAGCCGGCAGCGGCGGCGGCGGAAGCCCCGCCCGTCGAGCTCGAACCCGCCGCGCCCGTCGAGCCCGCGCCCGCCGCTGACGCTCAGCCGTAGCGCGGCCTACGGACTCGCGCCGAAGCGCACCGGGAAGCTGAAGCGTAACGCCTCGCCGCCCGGGAAGCGCGCCGCCTTGACGCGCGCGACCACGCACGCGCTCACCTCGGCCGCGCCCAGCCCGTCGATCTCGGCGCGCGCGGCGCTCACGCGACCCTCGCGATCGATGCCGACGCCGACCACCAGCGTGCCGCGCAGCTCCGGCTCGGCGGCCAGGCCGCGCCGGTAGCACTCGAGCAGCTTGGGCTCGAGCGCGAGCGCCGTCTTGCCGATGCCGTCGGGCGCGTTGCCGCGCCGGTCGGTCAGCACGGCCTTGCCCACGCTGACCGTCGGATCGCCGACCGGGCCGTCGGCGGCGCGCAGGGCTGCGAAGGCTTCGGTCTCGCCGGCGGCCACCTGCTCCTTGCCCCGCCACAGCGCGAACGCCAGCGGCGCAACGCCCAGGCGCACCGTCGTGCCCTTGCCACCGTGGACCTCCACGCACGCGCTCGACTGCTGCGGCAGCGCCACCGGCCGGAACCACAGCCACAGCTGCAGCTCGGCGGCGCGGCTCTCTTTGATGAGCTGTGCCGCCTCCTTCCCCGAGGCCGGCAGCGCCAGCTCCAGCCCGGGGGCGCCCTTCGCGGGCGGCACGACCGCGAGCTCCCACGCGCCCGTGGGCGCGCGGAACCCCTTCGAGGTGTCCACGCGCAGGCGCACGCGCTTGCCGTCGTAGGGCGCGAACGACCACGACACCGACGAGATCGCGATCGCGTAGATCGCGTCGCCGGCGGCGGCCTCGCCGGCGCGCAGCTCGGCGCACAGCGCCCTGACGTCGCTGCCGCCAGTCAGCAGGACCTCCCCGCTCACGCCGTCGGGCCGCGCCGCCGCGCCGGCGGGGCCGGCCGCCCACGCCGATGACGACATCGACATCGACATCGACAGGACGAGCACGACGCCGAGGCAGCCCAGTCCGGCTCGCCCGGAAGCGTTCATCTCGCGCATGTTGCGACGCTAAGGAGCTACGGCCCGGGGGGCAAATTTTCGGACCCGCCCGGCTCGAACTGAAAATGGAAGCGCCGCCAGCTCATCCGATCACGCACGGTCTGCTCACCGTCCACGAAGTCGGCCAGCGCCGCGCAGAAGTGGACACTTTTGGCAGCAGTCGATCGCGGGCGCGAGAGCGGATGCTTCAGCAGACGCCGAGGCCACCGCCGTGCCCCGCGGCTCATTGTGGCGTTTCCGCTCACCGCCATCGCGGCCTCCGTGACGCTCGCCGACAGTGAGACCGGGGCGGCAGCCCGGCATGCGAAGTGCAACCGCACGGACGACCACCCCGTGAAGGCTTCATCCACGACCGGAGGAGAGCTCATGCATCGTTCCCAGAGAAGCGAAGCAGGCAGGGCCCGCATCGAGGCATCGGACGTCAACGTGGGATCCTACGAGCGCGTCGTCAGCGCGCTCGGGGGCGGCGCCATGCTCGCCGCCGGCGCCAGCAGGGGGCGGCGCAGCTCGCTGCTCGGCTGGGCGCTCATGGCCGGCGGCGCCGCGCTGGTCCATCGCGGGATCACCGGACGCAGCGCCACCTACCGCCGCCTGGGCATTCCCGGTGCGATCGAGTCCGCGCGCTCGATCACGATCGCGCGCTCGCCCGGCGACGTCTACAGCTTCTGGCGCGACTTCACCAACCTGCCGCGCTTCATGGACCACGTCGAGTCGGTCGAGATCCTGAGCGACCGGATCTCGCACTGGAAGATCAAGGAAGGCCCGTTCACGTTCGAGTACGACGCCGAGATCGTGCAGGAGCTGCCCGAGCGGCGCATCGTGTGGCGCTCGCTACCCGACGCCGAGCTGCCCAACCGCGGCGCCGTGGAGCTACGGCTGGCGCCAGGTGGACGCGGCACCGAGCTGCAGGCCTACGTCGAGTACCGGCCGCCGGGCGGCCTGGCCTCGGCGGTGCTGAGCCGGTACCTGCGGAGCATGGTCGAGCTGCAGATGGCGCAGGATCTCGCGCGCTTCAAGCAGATGATGGAGACTGGCGAGGTCGCGACCGCGGCGCGAGCGGTGGCCGAGCTGCCGGCGCACCGCCGCCTCGCGCTGAGCGGCGCGAGTCTGGCTGCGGCTCCGGCCGCGGCTCCGGCGCTCCCGCTCGACACCCAGGCGGTGCCGTCGTGAGGGCCGCCTGCTGGCACGGCAAGCACGACATACGCGTCGAGACCCGCCCCGATCCCGAGATCGTGAACCCGCACGACGCGATCGTGCGCGTGACGCTCTCGGCGATCTGCGGCTCTGACCTGCACATGTACGGCGGCTTCATCCCGTCGATGAAGAAGGGCGACGTGCTGGGCCACGAGTTCATGGGCGAGATCGTCGCGACCGGCGCGGCGGTCAAGAGTCTGCGCCAGGGCGATCGCGTCGTCGTGCCGTTCACGATCGCGTGCGGCTCGTGCTTCTTCTGCCAGCGCGAGCAGACGTCGCTGTGTGACAACACCAACCCCAACGGCGCGCTCGCCGACAAGGCCTACGGCCACTCCGGCGCCGGCCTGTTCGGCTTCTCGCACCTCTTCGGCGGCTACGCGGGCGGCCAGTCGGAGTACGTACGCGTGCCCTTCGCCGAGGTCGGCTGCCTCAAGATCGAGAGCGACCTCGCCGACGAGCAGGTGCTGTTCCTGAGCGACATCCTGCCGACCGGCTACATGGCCGCGGAGAACTGTCAGATCCGGCCCGGCGACGTGGTCGCGGTATTCGGCTGCGGTCCGGTCGGACAGTTCGCGGTCCGCTCGGCGTGGCTGTGCGGCGCCGAGCGCGTGATCGCGATCGACGACGTGCCCGAGCGGCTCGAGCTCGCGCGCACCTTCGGGCGCGCCGAGGTCATCGATCAGAGCAAGGTCCCGGTGATGCAGGCGCTCGACGAGATGACCGGCGGACGGGGGCCGGATTCGGTCATCGACGCGGTCGGCATGGAGGCGCACGGCAACACCCCGCTCGAGGACGGCTACGACCGGGTGAAGCTGGCGCTGCGGCTCGAGACCGATCGCCCGAGCGCGCTGCGCATGGCCATCATGGTGTGCCGCAAGGGCGGCACGGTCTCGATCCCGGGCGTGTACGGCGGCCTGCTCGACAAGGTGCCGCTGGGCGCCGCGTTCGCCAAGGGCCTGACGCTCAAGATGGGCCAGACCAACGTGCACCGCTACATGCGACCGCTGCTCGCGCGCATCGAGCAGGGCGAGCTCGACCCCTCGGCGATCATCACGGACCGCGTACGCCTGGACGACGTGCCTGCGGCGTACGAGCGCTTCCAGCTCAAGAAGGACGGCTGCATCAAGGTGGTGCTCACGCCGTGAGATGAGGGGTGACGGGCGTGGCCCGGCGCGCTGGCGCGCCAGGGTGGCCCGGAAGGACGCAAAGAAGAGGACCAAGCACGCGTCGGCAGAATGTCGATGCCGCATTGCGTTCGTGGCGTGACGCGTCACTGTAGGGCGCTGTGTCCACTC
Source organism: Haliangiales bacterium (assembly GCA_046595695.1). Lineage (GTDB taxonomy): Bacteria > Myxococcota_A > Polyangia > Haliangiales > SHYZ01 > JBKJOI01. The sequence continues at coordinate 3,754 of JBKJOI010000185.1, forward strand.
TCCACCCCGCCGGGCCACCGCCCGCCCTCGTCGATATGTCGCGCCGCTTCTGGCTCAGCCTGGCGCTGACCATCCCGGTCGTGCTGCTGGCCACGTCCGAGCTGCTGCCCGGGCGGCCGGTGGCGCAGCTCCTGGGGCCGCGGGCGCGCGTGTGGCTGCAGCTCGCGCTGGCCACGCCGGTGGTGCTGTGGGCCGGGCGACCGTTCTTCCAGCTCGGCTGGGCGTCGATCGTGAAGCGCCGGCCCAACATGTACACGCTCATCGCCATCGGCACCGGCGTGGCCTACCTCGAGAGCGTCGGCTACGCGCTGGTGCGCGGGCTGTGGGTGCCGCTCGCCGACGACGCCCTGCTCTACTTCGGGGCCGCCTCGATGATCACGACCCTGGTGCTGCTCGGCCAGGTGCTCGAGCTGCGCGCGCGCGGCACCACGTCGAGCGCGCTGCGCTCGCTGCTCGAGCTGGCGCCCCGCACGGCGCGGCGCCTGCGTCACGACGGCACCGAGGAGGACGTCGCGCTCGAGAACGTGCAGGTAGGCGACCGCCTGCGCGTGCGCATGGGCGAGAAGATCCCCGTCGACGGCGTCGTCCTCGAGGGCATGAGCTCGGTCGACGAGTCGATGGTCACCGGCGAGCCCATTCCCGTCGAGAAGCCGGCGGGCAGCCGGGTCACCGGTGGCACCGTCAACGGCACCGCCATCTTCGTGATGCGCGCCGAGCGGGTCGGCCAGGCCACGCTGCTGGCGCAGATCGTCCGCAGGGTCGCCGAGGCGCAGCGCAGCCGCGCGCCGCTCGAGCGCCTGGCCGACTCGGTCTCGCGCTGGCTGGTGCCCGCGGTCGTGCTCATCGCCGTGGCCACCGCGGTGATCTGGGCGGCGCTCGGGCCCGCGCCCGCCCTGGCGCACGCGCTGGGCAACGCGGTCGCGGTGCTGATCATCGCGTGCCCATGCGCGCTCGGCCTCGCCATCCCCATGTCGATCATGGTCGGTACCGGCCGCGGCGCGCACATCGGCGTGCTGCTCAAGGACGCGGCGGCGCTCGAGGCGCTGGCGCGCGCCGACACCCTGGTGATCGACAAGACCGGCACGCTCACCGAGGGCAAGCCCAAGCTGGTCTCGCTCGCGACGGTGCCCGGCTTCGACGAGACCGAGATGCTCACGCTCGCGGCGGCGGTCGAGAAGGCCAGCGATCATCCGCTCGCGGCCGCGGTGCTGGCCGGCGCCAAGGCGCGCGGGCTGCACGTCCCCGATGCGACCGAGCTGCGCGTGCTGCCCGGCAAGGGTGTCACCGGCCTGGTGCGCGGCCACCGCGTCGCCATCGGCAGCCCGGCGCTGGTCGCCGACCTGGGTGCGCAGCTCGGGCCCTACGTGGAGCGGGCGCGCTCGTGGCGCAAGGACGGCCAC
>JBKJOI010000255.1:0-3096 GCA_046595695.1 Haliangiales bacterium
CGCTCGTGCTGCCATCGAGACGTTGTTGCTCGAGCGATCGAGCAGCGCCGACAGATACCGACGCTCGAACGCGCGCATCGCGAGCTTCTTGGCCTGCGCATACGGCAGGTGCGCCAGGCTGAAGACCTCGATGTCCCCTCCGCCCTTCTGGTTGTTGCTGCGGATCTCTGGGGGCAGCTCTTCCAGCTCCACCTGCTCGCCAGCGCAGAGCACCACCGCGCGCTCCATGCAGTTCTCCAGCTCGCGCACGTTGCCCACCCAGCGGGCCGTGGTGAGCGCCTCCATCGCGGGCGGGGTGATGGTGGTGACCTTCTTCCCCACCTTGGCTGCGTAGATCTTCAGGAAGTGCTGAGCGATCAGCGGAATGTCTTCCGGGCGATCGCGCAGGGGCGGCAGCTGCACGGTGATCACGTTGAGGCGGTAGAAGAGATCTTCGCGGAACTTGCCCTGCTCGCGGGCCTTGGCCAGGTCCACGTTGGTGGCGGCGATCACCCGCACGTCGACTTTGAGGGTGTCGTTGGCGCCCACCCGCTTCACCTCGCCCTCCTGGAGCACGCGCAGCAACCTCACCTGGGTGGCCGCGGGGATGTCGCCGATCTCGTCCAGGAAGATGGTGCCGCCGTCGGCCTGGGTGAACTTGCCGGCGCGGCGCTCCACGGCGCCGGTGAACGCGCCGCGGGCGTGGCCGAAGAGCTCGCTCTCGACCAGGCCCTCGGGGATGGCGCCGCAGTTGAGCGCGACCAGCGGGCGACCGGCGCGCGGTGACATGCCGTGGAGCAGGCGCGCCAGCACTTCCTTGCCGGTACCGGTCTCGCCGGTGACCAGCACGGTGGCGTCGGTGCGCGCGACCCGCTCGACGACCTCGAGCACGCGCTGCAGCGCCGCCGAGGTGCCGATGAGGCTGGCCTGGGGCCGGCCGGCCTCGCCCTTGTGCGCGGCCGCGTCGTCGCGGCCGCCGGAACCGGTGCCGCTGGCGACGCCCGCCCCGCCCGCCAGCGCCCGCCTGACCACCGCCTCGAGCTCGTCGGCGTGGAATGGCTTGGTCAGGAAGTCGACCGCGCCCGCGCGCATGGCGGCGACGCACTCGTTGATCGCGCCGTGCGCGGTCAGCATGATGCTCGGCGTGCCGGGGTGCCGCTCGCCGAGCGCGACGAGCACCTCGAGGCCGTCGGCGCGGGGCATGCGCAGATCGGTGAGGACCAGATCGAAGCGCGAGCCGCTCATGCGCGCGATCGCGTCGACGCCGTCCTCAGCCTCGGTGACCTCGCAGCCGAGCTTGCGGAGGATGCGCCTGACCATCCTCCGGACCTGCTCATCGTCATCGACTACGAGAACGTGTGACATCCGCCTCCCTTGACGCCAACCACTCTCGAGTGGCTCATACCCAGGCACTGCCAGAGCGATGCCAGGCGTCTGACGATCCCCCATGTCAAACCTAAGTCACTCTGAACACTACGCGTGTTTCCCGCGCTACGCCTCAACTTCAAGAGCCCCCCGACGGTGAGGGCGGCCATGCCGCCAAGCGATTGACGCGACTGCCAGCCGATTGACGGTCGCGCGCCTCATGCGGCCATGATTTTAGCGGAGTCCGACGAGGAATGAAATTGAGTCCTGGAGACCCACGTCCGAAATACGTGAGGAGCGATCAGGATCGCGGGGAGCTCGAGATCCACTCCGAGCTCTCGACGACCGGGAGCTGCAGCGCGCGTTCGCGGTCCAGATCGAGGTTGCCGACGTGGAGCCCGAGTGGTGCTTGCACCCACTTGTAGATGGATTGGGTGAACATCTTGTGGAAGCGCGCGACGTGCGTCTCGAGCGTGGCCCCAGGGACCTCGGGAAAGATGCTCGCCAGCGCCTGGACCATCTCGGACGGCAGGAGCTTCTCGCCCGCGTAGAGCGCGAAGCAGGCGTCGAGCAGCGGGAAGGGCATGAGCTCCTTCTCGCCTTCCTGGTCGTCGGCGAGCTCGGGGCCCGCGGGGTGCGAGAGCACCATCGTGATGCCGGGCAGGCCGAGCGTGTCGCGCAGGTGCTCGATCAGGTAGATCACGACCGTCTTGGGCAGGTTGGAGATGAGCGAGAGCGCGCCCTCGAGATCGCCGCCGATGGTCGTGTAACCCACTGATTTCTCGGACATGTTGCCGGTCTGCACGAACAGCCCGCCGGTCGAGTTGGCCCAGTTCCACATGCGCAGCGAGCGCACCCGCGCCTGGATGTTCTGCAGCGTCACCGGGGTGACCTGCTCGCCCGGCTGCAGCATGGCGCGCGCGGCCTCGAGCTCGCGCTCGAAGGCGTCCTCGATGGGCAGGACGATGTACGGAATGCCCAGATCCGCGGCGATCTGCTCGGCGGCGCCGCGCGTCTTGTCGGACGAAAAGCGCGTGGGCATGTAGAACGCGCGCAAGAACTGCCGCGCTAAGGCGGTGTCGCCGAACCGCTTGCGCACGTAGCGCCAGGCGATGAGCAGGCACAAGAGCGAGTCACGCCCGCCCGAGAGCGCGATGCCGATCATCTTGAAGCGGTTCTTCTCGACGTAGTCGCCCAGGCCGAGCGCGAGGGCCTCGAGCAGCTCCTCGCAGAACTCGGCGCGCGGATCGCGCACCGGCACCGGCGCGGGCAGGAAGAACGAGCGTCCCGGCGGCACCGGGTAGCGCAGCGCGCCGCGCGCGGCGCCCGGCTCGCTCACGCGCAGCTCGGCCGAGCGCCGCTCGCTGGCGACGAAGCGCAGCGCGTCGCCACGCCAGGTGGTGTTCTCGGCGCGCAGCCGCACGGTGCGGTCGAGATCCACGACGGTGGCGTGCCAGCCCTCGCTGAAACGCGGCGTCTCGGCGTGCAGGCGGCCGTTTTGGCACACGAAGCCGCCGCCGTCGAAGATGAGGCCGTCCTGGCCGCCGAAACCGTTCGCGTAGACCAGCGTGGTCTGGTTGTCGCCCGAGCGCGTGCACAGCATCTCGCGCCGGGTCGCCTGCACGCCCAGCCGGTAGGGCGACGCCGACACGTTGGCGACCAGCTCGGCGCCCGAGTACACGCGCCGCCGCATCGGCCCGTCGGGCGACCAGGCGTCCTCGCAGACCTCGACCGCCAGGCAGCCGAAATCGA
>JBKJOI010000285.1:0-3934 GCA_046595695.1 Haliangiales bacterium
GCGTCGGCGTCGGTGCGGCCGCCGTCGCCGCATCGGAGCCTGCCGCCGAGACCGGTGGTGACGTTCCAGTCCCCGCTTCCTTCTTGCAGCCGGCGAGCGCGCCGAGCGCACTCGTCGCCGCGACGACGACCACGAGCATCGATACCTTGCCGAGACGAACGCGCGTCATGGATATCATGAGGCGAACGATACGCCGGACCGACCAAAGCCCGACCCGGTTTCATCCCGTCGGGGTCGCCGCGAGGTGATGCGGAACTCAGAAGGCGCCGCTGATCACGACCCCGGCGCCGCCTGCGCCAGGCCCCTGCCACAGCCCGACCTGCGGCGCACGCTCGGCGTCCGCCTCCGGCCACATCCAGCGCACCGCGGCACCCACCAGCAGCGCGGAGCCGACGCCCACGCCGACCCAGGCGATGGTGCGGCGCTGCTCGGCGCGATCGAGCAGGCTCGCGTGCTCGCTGTAGCGGGTGGCGTCGGCGGCGGCGCGCTCGTCGCTCGCCGACATGACGTAGAAGCCGACGCCGACGCCGAGCGCGACCAGGCCGGTGCCGGCGAGCGCGTCGCCCACCGGATCCATGTAGAACGGCCGGTGCGCGCGCCGCGGCGCCGGCGGAGGCGAAGACGGCGCGGCGACAGGCGTGACCTCGGCGGCTGACGGCGGCGCCGGCGCCTTCGCGTTGCCGTCGTCGCCGCTGGGGGGCGCGGCCGCCGCACCCTGGCCGCGCTGCGAGCCGAGCGCGACCTCGCACTTCTCCAGGCTGGTACGCGCCGCCTCGGCGTGGACGGCCGGTGGGTCGTCGATCAGGAAGCGCCGGTAGAGCACCACGGCGCTCGCGCAGTCGCCGGAGAGGCGCTCGGCCTGCGCCATGCTGAAGAGGATCTCGGGCCGCGGGTCGATCGCGTAGGCGGCCTCGAACTCGGTGAGCGCCGCCTCGAACTCGCGGAGCTTGAAGTACTCGAGGCCGCGCTTGAAGCGCGCGAGCGCCTGCGGATCGATCGCCTCGGCCGCCTGCGCGTGCGCCACCACAGGCGGCCCGACGGCGACGCCGCCGACACCGAGGCCCAGGATGACCGTCGAGAGCACGATGCGTCGGAAGCAGCGGAAGGCGGGCATTTGCATGTCCTCGCGGTGGCTAGAGGCCGGGGAGCACGGGCGAATCGGGATCCCAGTTCGGATCGGCGCTGGCGGGTGGCTTGGCAGAAGGCGCGTCGGCGCCGCGGCGCGGCTTCTTGCCGCGCCGTTCGGGGTCGGTCTCGGCCTCGGCAGGAGCGTCGGCGGACTCCGCGGCCGCGGGTGGCGGGGCGGGCTCGGGCTCGGCCGCGACGGAACGCGGAGCCGGAGCCGGGGCCGCAGGTGCCGGGACCGACGCGGCGGGTGCCCGGGCCGGGGTGGACGCGGCCGGCGTGTCGGTCGCGGCGGGCGTCACGGTCGCGGTCGCGGCAGGCGGCTCCACCGGCGCCACCGGCACGGCCGACGGCTGCAGGCTCTCGGAAGACGCTCCACCACCACGCCGCGAGAGCGCCACACCGACCACCACGCTCGCCGCGAGCAACACCGCGGCGGCCATGACGAGCCAGCGCGTGCGTCCGCGCCGCGCGACGGCGACGCCGAGGCCGACGCCGCTCACCGGGGCGACGGCGGACTCGGTCGACACCGTGGTCATCCGGCCGGTCGGCGTCGGCGTGGCGGCGCGCGACGAGGTCGCGCGGATGGTCGCCATGCGCGCGGTCGGCGTGGGCGTGGCGGCGCGCTTGAACGGCACGACCGCCACGGCACCCGGAGTCCCCGCCGGCAAGGCCGCCAGCACCTCGGCCGCGGGCGGCAGCGGCGGCGCCGGCGCCCCGTCGTCGTCGTCGTCCTCGATGAAGTCGACGACCAGCACGCTCGGCTCGTCGTCGCGGCGCAGCGAGGCCCGATTGGCGTCGGCGGCCGCGGCGGCCGCGAGCGCGCCCTCCGGCAGCACGGGCGGCGCCGGGGCGGGCAGCGGCGGCGCCGAGCTCGGACGCTTCGCCAGCGCCGCGCTCGGCACCGGCGGCGCCGACGCCGGACGCCGGGCCGGCGCCGCGCTCGCGTTGTCCGGGATTCGCGGCGGCCCCGACGCGACGCGCGATACCGTCACCGGACGCGCGGCCACCGTGGTCGAATTGGGGGGAGGTGCCAGGGCGGGCCGGGCCAAGGGCAGCGCAGGCACCGACGCGGCGCGGGCCGCGGCAGCGGCCTCGTGGGTCGCCGCGGCGCTCATGACCGCGGTGCCACTCGCCGCCGCCAGCTCGACCGGTGGCGCCAGCGCCGCGGCGGGGAACAGCTCACAGAAGAAATCGGCGACGTCGATGGTGGACGTGGAAAGGCGCTCCTCGCGGGCGAAGGCCTCCAGATCGCGCTGCAGCGCCATCGCCGTCGGGTAGCGGGCGTCCCGGTCGCGCGCGAGCGCGCGCATGACCACCTGCTCGAGCGCCGCGGGATAATCGGGCCGGCGCGTCCTGGGCGAGGGCACGTCCTGGCTGGCGATGCGGTTCAAGGTCGCGAGATCCGACTCGCCGCGGAACAGCTTGCTACCGGTCGTCATCTCGAAGGCGAGGATGCCGAGCGCGAACACGTCGCTGCGGCGGTCGAGCGACTCGCCCCGGCACTGTTCGGGCGACATGTACGAGATCTTGCCCTTGAGCGAGCCGGCGACCGTCTCGGTGTGGTGCGACGCCGCCTTGGCCACGCCGAAATCGAGCAGCTTCGCGGTGCCCTCGCGCGTGACGATCACGTTCGCGGGCGTCACGTCGCGGTGGACGATGCCGAGCGACCGTCCGGTCGCGTCGCGCCGCTCGTGCGCGTAGTGCAGCGCGCGGCACATGTCGAGCACCACCGCCACCGCGCAGCCGAGCGGCACCGGCTTCTTGAGCTTCTGCGCACGGGTCAGGATCTGGCGAACGTCCTCGCCCTGCACGTACTCCATCGCGAAGTAGTAGTAGCCATCCTCGGTGCCGATATCGAAGACCTGCACCACGCTCGGGTGGTGCAGCGTCGCCGCGAGACGCGCCTCGTCGAGGAACATCGAGACGAAGGTCCGATTCTGCGCGAACTGCGGCAGGATCCGCTTGATCACGACCAGCTTCTCGAAGCCCTCGATGCCGGTCGCGGCGGCGAGGTGCACCTCCGCCATGCCGCCGACGGCGAGCGGCCTGATCAGACGGTACTTACCGAGATGCATCCCGGGCGCCAGGGGCGGTGCTACGGACGGAGACTGCAGGCCAACCACATCATAGATCTAAGCCGGCAAGGCATCGGGCTTCAACGAATATTGCGTTCGTGATTGGCACGACATTAGCGCCCATTGCGACGATCGCATTAGCCACTCGAAGCCGATGCCGTCATCATTGCCATTCGGCGCCATTCGGCGGCGCGGTCACTTACATCACCTACAGAGCGGCCTACGGGAGCGGTGCTTCGCTCACGCCCGCGGCGGGAGAGATCACGCCGGTCTTCACGATCTCGCCGGCGCGCAGGCGCACACGCCCACCCGCGCCGCCGCCGCCGCCCGCGTTGTCGTTCGTGGCGACGCCGGGCACCGCCTCGCCGGCCTCGCCCGCCGGCGTCGCGCCGGCGCCGCCCGCGCCGCCCGCGCCGCCCTCCCCGACCCTCGGACCACCGACGGCGCGCAGGGCCCCATTGCCGCCCGGCAGCCCGGCCGCGCCCGGGACGCTCACGTTGGCGCCCGCGCCGCCACCGCCGCCGTTCGCGACCAGCGCACCCTCGACCCGCACGCGCGCGCCCTCGAGTAGCACCGCGCCACCCGCGCCGCCGCCGCCGCCGCCCACGTTGATGACGCCGCCCGCGCCGACGACGATCTCGCCGCGCGCCGAGACCTGCAGCGCGCCGCCACCGCCGCCACCGATGCCGCGCGTGGAGCCGCCGCCGCCTGCGCCGCCGCCCGCGCCGCCG
>JBKJOI010000290.1:0-11522 GCA_046595695.1 Haliangiales bacterium
CTCGTAGCCGCCGCCGATCACGCGCCACGACTCGGCGAGCCCGGCGCGCAGCACGCCCGGTGCGCCCTCGACGGGCCCGGGCTCCGCGCGCAGCAGGGTCTCGAAGATGGTGTCCTCGGCGATGCGCAGCGTGTCGACGTCGGGGTCGATCATCGGGTTCAGGTGCGCGGGCTCGCCCTCGAGGCGGATGCGCAGCGAGTGCGCGCGCTTGCTCGTGGCCTCGACGCGCTGCGCGGCCACCGCGGCGGCGCTGCCCGCGATGGGCGCGGGGCCCTTGTCCGACGGGGGTGGCTTGCGCCACGGCTTCGAGTGCGCGGGCGCGCCCTCGCAGGCGCCGGCGAGGGCGGCCACCATGATCGATGTAGCGAGCAACGAGACTATCGGCAGCTGGCTCGGTGCGAATCCGGAAGCCGGAGCGATTCCAACTACTTGTGAACGCGAGATCGCCATGTTATGAACGGCTCATGCCCATGTCCAAGATGTGCGGGGCGCTGCTCGCAGTAGCCCTCGTCGGTTGCGGCGGCAGCCAGAACGGCGGAGCAGCCACCGGTGGCGAAGTGGTCGAGACCCAGATCAGCCTGGATCTGCCCCCTCCGCCCGAATTCGTGGCACCGCAGCCCAACTCCGACGGCACACACGGCGCGCTGGAGATGCGGCGCAACAGCGGAAAATTTCTCGACCAGGTCGTCAAGCTCAAGGGCTACGTGGTCTTCAAGTATGACTGCATCCAGGTCCTCGGCGAAAAAGTCTACAAGGACGCGCCGGACAAGTGCGAGCGCCCCCACTTCTACATCGCCGATCAGAAGGACACCAGCATCGAGCGCGCGGTGTGGGTCGTCGAGGTCCCGCGCAACCCGCGCGAAGACGAGAAGAAGGTCCTGCCCAAGGAAGAGCTCAAGGACCCGAACATCTGGCCGCCCGAGCCGGTGTACGCCCAGGGCGACGAGGTCATCGTCGAGGGCACCTGGGCCAGCAAGTCGCCCAAGGGCTTCGTGAACTCGGACGGCCTGCTCATCTTCAAGGGCATGACCGTCACCGTGGCCGCGAACCCCGAGCCCGAGAAGAAGGGCAAGTAGCTCCGTTCGCCGCCGGCTACTTGCAGAGGCGCGCGAAGGCTCCGCAGACCTCGGTCGGGAGCGCGTACCGCACCGCCCGCCCTTCCAGCGCGTACTCGTTTCGTCCCATCCGTAGCTTCGTCGTCGTGCCGTCCGCCCACGTGATCGTGAGCGGCGTCGGCTGTGCCGGCGTGCCGTAGCCGAGCACCGCGGCGGGCGCGCCGAGCGCGGGCACGATGGCCGCGAGCGTGTCGGCCACGCGATCCGGGAGGCGCAGGCCGTCCGGGCCGTACCAGCCGGGGCCGTGGCGTTCGTAGCGCTCGCTGCCCAGCTCGATCGCGGCGGGCTCGGCGGCGAGGCCGAAGACGGCGCGCGTGGCGAGCGGCGCGGCCAGCGCGGCGCAGCTCGCCGCGTCCAGGAGGTAGACGGCGGGCGCGTCGGGCACGCGCGCGTAGCACTCGCCTTCGGACGTGAGCGCGCCGAGCTCGAGGCGGAGGCGCGGCGGCGGATCGTCGGGACGCGTGGGCGGCGCGTCGAGGACGAGGCTGAACGACAGCCGTGGCGGCGCGAGGCCGTGGGCGGGCAGGGCGCGCGCAGAGGCGGCGCGCTTGGCGTGCAGGTGGGCCGCGGTGTCGCGCAGCGCGGCGAGCGCGTCGAGATCCACGGCCAGCGCGAGCGGCGTGGTGAGCGACCAGTCGTCCAGGCTGGCGCCGCGGGTGGCCTGCTCGGTCACGGTGCCGCCGCTGTCGCCGCTGCCGGCCGTACCGCCGCCGGCGTGGCGGACGATCTCGAGCGCGCGGAGCGCGGAGGCCTCGAACTCGAGCAGCTCGCGCGAGGCGAACTGCACCGGGTCGGGCTCGAAGTAGCGCGCGACGTCGGCGTGGGCCACCAGCGCGACCGGCTCGCCGGCGCGGTGGACCAGCACGCGCGTGCCGGCCGCGGGTGAGAGCCACATGACGAGCGGCGCGCCCGCGTCGGGCGTGAGCCGCAGCGTGAGCGCATTCGCGGGCGGCCCGGGCAGGGCGGTCACGCGCACGACCTCGGTGGCCTCGAACGAGGCGAGATCGCGCCACCACGCGGCGAGCGCGTCGTCGTCGACGGGGGCGCGCGCGGCGCCGGGCGCGGCGGCGCTGCCGTCGTGCTCGACGCGCAGCCAGGCGCCACCGTCGCGTACCAGCGTCACGCGGGTGTCGCCGCGGGCGAGCGTGATCTCGCGCAGCTCGCGCAGCCCGTAAGGCAGCACGGTGCGGTCGACCCACGTGAACGGATCGGCCAGCTCGGCGGTGAGCGCGTCGAGCAGATCGCCGCGCACGCAGCCGACGCCGAGCTCGGAGCGGGTGACCCGTAGCTCGGGCGCGCCCGGGCAGGCGCCGTGGACGCGCAGCTCGCGGCCCGCGGCACGGATGAGCAGCGCGGGCGCGGCGTCGGCATCGGTGGCGCGCGGCGCTTCCGCGTCGCCCAGGAAGCGTGCGACGCGCAGGTCGGCGAGCCGGCGGACGAGCCGACCGACCCGCTCGGCGTCGGCGCGCGCACACGCGCCGCCCGCCTCGAGCTCGACGCAGGGCGGATCGCCATGGAGTGCCAGCCGGGCGGCGCCCGCCTCGATGACCAGGCCGCGCCCCCGCTCGGCATCGAGGCGATCGGGCGCGAGCGGCAGCGGATCGCGGCGGCGCAGGTCGTCGAAGCTGCGATCGAGGGCGCGCGCGAAGTAGTCGTCGACGAGCACGTGCTCGCCGCTGCCGGCGCGGGCCATCCAGGTGCGCTCGAGCGTGGGCTCGGCGCGCCCGACCTGCAGCTCCACGGAGGTGCCGTCGGCGAGCCCGACGGTCACCGTTCGTGCCACCGCCGCGTCGAGGCCGCGCGCGGCGGCTTCCCGGGCGCCGCCGGCGGGCACGCGGCGCCGCCACGAGACGTACTCGAGCGTGCCGAACAGGTCACGCACCGCGGCCAGGTCGGCGGGCGCGGCGATGGGCGCGCGCAGCGCGAAGTCGGCGAGGCCGTGGCTGCCGCCCGCGGCGCGCGCGAGCACGATCTCCGGGCGACCCGGTGCGCGCAGCCGCAGCTCGTCCACCTTGGTCGCGTCGAAGTCGGCGACGAGCCGCGCGCGCGTGCCCGGATCCGCGGGCGCGCGCGGCCGATCGATCACGACGATCGCCGCGAGCACGGCGACCAGCACGGAGAGCCGGGTGAGTGTGCGGCCGTTCACGCGGCCCGCCTCCGACGCCAGAGGAAGACCAGGCCGACCAGGCCGGCGAGGAGCGGCAGCCCGACCACGCACAGCACGAACAGCCGGCGCGTCTGCGCGCGCGTGATGGACAGGCGGAACTGCTCGGGGTTCTTGGCGCCCACGCCGACGAGCTTGCCGCGCCCGGTCAGCCAGGCGACCGACGACGCGAACAGCAGATCGCTGGTGCCCAGGTGGCGGTCGATCACCTCTGACGTGAAGGTGCGCGCGGAGCCGAACACGACCAGGCGCGTGGCGGGCGTGGCCGGCGGCGCGCTTGCCGCGGGCAGCGGCGCCCTCGCCGCGGGCGCGGGAGCAGGAGCGACTCCGGAAGGCATCTTCTCCGCCGCGACCGCCACGCTGACCGGGCCGGGCGCGTCGGCATCTCCGATCGCCGCGCCGCGCGCGCGCAGCGAGGCGACGTCGGTCTCACCCCAGCCGCCCTCGCTCGAGCTGACCAGGGCGACCGCGGTCACGCCGGGCGCGTCGACGGACGCGATCCAGCGCGGCGCGAACCAGTAGGTGGCGCGGCGACCCTGGAACGACGCGGAGATCGGGTGCGCGCCGTAGCCGTCGAGGGTCGTCCACGAGAACGGGATGCCCGGCTCGCGCTCGGGATCGAGCACGATCGCCGGGCCCAGGCGCACGCCCCAGCCCAGCAGCACGGTCTCGAGGCCGGTGGGCGCGATCGCGGTGGCGCCCGGCGGCACGTCGGGGTCGAGCGCGAGCAGCACGCGCCCGCCCCGGGACAGGTAGGCGTCGAGGGCGAGCGCATCGGTGGCAGGGAATGCGGTGCGCGGCCCGACGACCGCGAGCGCGGCGCAGCGCGGCGGCACGCCGGCGGCCAGATCAGGCAGCGCCGAGGCGCGCACGCCGTCGCGCTCGAGCGCGTGCACCAGCGCCGCGACGTCCTGGCCGGTCTCGCGCGTCACCAGCGGCAGCTCGCCGTGGCCGCTCGTGAAGCAGAGCTCGGGGCGCGCGTCGTCGGTGACCTCGAGCAGCGCGGCGGCGAAGCTCTCCTCGCCGCGGAAGGCGAGCACGCGGCCGCCCGCGTCGACCTCGGCGAGATCGAGCAGCGCGACGCTCTTGTGCCGGTCGCCTGCGGCGAAGACCACGATGCCGCCGCCCTCGACCTCACCGGGGACCACGTGGTGCTCCTCGGCGAGCGCCTCGATCCGCCCGGGCTCGAGCGCGGGATCGATCCGCTCGATCTCGACCAGCGGGGCGAGCGCATGGAAGCGCGCCAGCAGCTGCTCGACCTCGTCGTAGAGATCAGCGAACTCGGGCGACTGTGCCGCGAGCACGAGCACGCGCACCGGGACCTGCACGTCGGCGAGCAGCTGCCGGGTCCGGGGCTCGAGCGTGTAGACGCGTGCGCGCGTCGCGTCGGCGCGCAGCGGGTGACGCGCGAGCTCGACGTTGGCGAGCAGCACCGCGGCGACCACGAGCGCGACGCCGAGCACGGCGGCCGAGTGCTGCCGGGTCGCGCGCCGGCCCAGGCCCGCGAGCATGGTCGCGGTCACCAGGGCGATCACGACCAAACCGGCGTGCACACCGACGTGGCGGAGATCGACGACGCCGCGCGCGAAGTCGTCCATGTGCCGGCGCACGTCGAGCGCCGCGACCACGGCCGCGGCCGTGCCAGCCTCGGGGAACCAGGCCGGCGCGGTCTGCGGCAGCGTGCCGAGCAGGACCAGCAAGAGGAGCGAGACGAAGCCGAGCACCGCCGCGACGATCTGGTTCGACGTCGCGGCCGAGGCGGCGAGGCCGACGGCGAGGAAGGACGCGCCGGTCACCAGCACGCCCAGGTATGCGGTGAGGATCGGCCCGCCGTCGGGCGCGGCGCCGGGCGGCGCGAGCGCGCGCAGGATGGCCGGGTAGGCCAGCGTCGGCAGCCAGAGCAGGATCCAGAAGCCGATCGCGCCGAGCCACTTGCCGGTGACGATCGCGCCGTCGGAGACCGGCGCCGCGCACAGCGTCTCCCAGGTGCCCTGCCGGCGCTCCTCGGCGACCAGGCGCATGGTGATCGCGACGGCGACAAAGGCGAGGAAGATCCAGTACAGGAACGTCCCGCCGAAATGCGTGCGCAGGACCGCGCCGTAGGGCGCGGGCCGACGCGGATCGGCGAGCGCCTCGAGCACCGCCCAGAAGGAGAAGCCCTGGACGACGAGGAAGAGCACGAGGACGATCCACGCGACCGGCGATTGAACGTACGCGCCCAGCTCGCGGCGCGCGATGGCGAGGACGTGGCCGGCGCAGCGGCGCGCGCGCAGCGGCCAGGCGGTCGTCACGTCGACGCCGTTTCCGCCGCGGCCTTCGCCCCGTCGGCCGGCCGCGCCGCGGTCAGCCTCGCGAAGACGTCCTCGAGCGTGCCGTCCGGCGCGTGACGCGCGCGCAGCTCGGCGGGCGTGCCGTCGGCGACGACGCGCCCGGCCGCGAGGATGACCACGCGCGGCGCGAGCGTCTCGACCTCGGGCAGGATGTGCGACGAGAACAGCACCGTGTGCGCCGGCGGCAGCGCGCGCACCAGCTCGCGGAACTCGCGCACCTGGTTGGGATCGAGGCCCGAGGTCGGCTCGTCGAGGAGCAAGAGCGGCGGCCGGGCCAGGATCGCGTCGGCCAGGCCCAGGCGTTGCCGGAAGCCGCGCGAGAGGTGGCCGCACGGCCGGGTCGCGACCTCGGTGAGCGCGCAGCGCGTGATCGCCTCGTCGACGCAGGCCCGGCGCTCGCCGCGCGCGACGTTCTTGAGCGTGGCGCGGAACATGAGAAAATCGCGCACGCGCATCTCCGGGTACACCGGCGCGTTCTCGGCGAGCAGGCCCAGGCGGGCGCGCGCGCCGAGCGGGTCGAGCGCGACGTCGATGCCGTCGACCAGTGCCGTGCCGCTGTCAGGCGCGAGGAAGCCGGACAGGATGCGCAGCGTGGTCGTCTTGCCCGCGCCGTTCGGGCCCAGGAAGCCGACGATCTCGCCGCGCGCGACCGAGAAGGAGACGGAGGTCAGCGCCTGGATGCGCCCGAAGCGGCGCGATACGCCCGCGAGCGAGATCACCGGGCAAGGTTTAACACGGCCCGGGGCGCGGTGCCGCGCGGCGCCACGGCAGCAGTCCCGCCCGCGCCGCCGCGGGCGGTCTACGCCGCGCCGGCGCCGCCGGCCGCGCTCTCGGTGCCCGCGCCGTTCGCGGCGTCCTCGCCGGAATCCGGCGCGCCGTCCTTGCCGGGCTCGTCGACCGCGGCGGCCGGCTTCTCGATGGCCAGGTGGATGCGGAAGGCGGTGCCCTTGCCGGGCTCGCTGGTGTAGGTGATCTGGCCGTGGTGCTCGTCGACGATCTTCTTCACGATCGCGAGGCCGAGGCCGGTGCCGCCCTTCTTGCCGCTGGTCGCGAACAGCTCGAACAGGCGGCCCTCCATCTCGGCGGGGATGCCCACGCCGGTGTCGGCGAACTCGAGGACGAGGCGGCCGTTCTCCTCGCGCGTGCCCATGCGGAACGAGCCGCCGTCGGGCATGGCCTGGCCGGCGTTACGCGCCAGGTTGTGGACCACGCGCATGATCTTCTGCTCGTCGAACCAGGCGGCGCCGCGGTACTGGGCGTCGACGTCGAGGCGGACGTCCTTGCCGGCGAACTCGTGGCGCAGCTGGCTGGCCATGTCCTCGATGAAGCGGTGCACGAAGACCTTGCGGATGAGCACGTTGGACTCGCCGCGCGCAAAGGCGAGCACCTCGCGGGTCATGGCGGCCATCTGATCGAACTGCTTGAGGATCTGCTCGACGTACTGGCCGCGCTGCACGGCGTCGTCCATCTGCGCCATGAGCTGCGCGTAGCCCGAGACGATGGTCATGGGCGTCTTGAGATCGTGCAGCACGCCCGAGACGATCTGCCCGATCGACGCCAGGCGGCTCTGGTTCAGCCGCTCCTCCTTGGCGCGCGCCAGCTGGATGGCCTTGGAGGCCTGGCCGGCGATGAGCGAGAGCAGCTTGAGATCGTTGTCGTCGAAGCCGCCCGGCTCGATCTTGTCGAGCAGCTCGAGCGCGCCCAGGACCTCGTTCTCGGCGCCGACGAGCGGCACGGCGAGCAAGTTCTTGGGCCGGTGGCCGATGTGCTCGGCCATGTCGCTGCCGTGGCGCGGGTCGCTGCCGGGATCGTTCACGATGAGCGGCGCGCGCTGCTGGGTCACCCAGCCGACGATGCCGTGGCCCATGGGCACGCGCATGCGCTTGACGTGCTCGCCCTGGTCGCCCGCGGCGCTGCGGAAGTAGAGGTCCTCGGTGCCGCGCTCGCGCAGCACGATCGAGCCGGCCTCGGCGCCGACGACCTCCATGGCGCGCTTGAGCAGCCGGTCGAGCAGCTCGTCGACGTCGTGCGCCGCGTTCATCTCCGACTCGATCTCGTACAGGATGTTGAGATCGGCGGTCTTCTGCTGCAGGCGCTCCTGGGTCTGCAAGAGCTGCACGTTCTTGGTCACGACCGAGTGGTAGAGCTTGGAGTTCTCGATCGAGACCGCGGCCTGGCTGGCCAGGGCCGCGAGCAGCTGTTCGTCCTCGGTGGTGAACGGGCCGCCCGCCTTGTTGAGCACCTGCACCACGCCGATGTTCGCGCGCATGTTGTTGCGCATGGGCATGCACAGGATCGAGCGCGTGCGGTAGCCCGAGCGCAGGTCGACCGCGGGCTGGAAGCGCGTGTCGGTGTAGGCGTCGGCGATGTTGACCGTCTCGCCCGAGGCGCCGACCCAGCCGGCGATGCCCTCGCCGACCTTGAGCCGGATCTCCATGGTCGCGCCGCCCTGCGCGATCTTGGACCACAGCTCGCGCCCGTCGTCGGAGAACAGGTAGAGCGTGGAGCGATCCGCATCCATGAGGATGGTGATCTTCTCCATGATCAGCTTGAGCAGCTGATCCAGGTCGAGCACGCTCGACAGCGCCTGGCCGATCTCCTGGACGAGCGCGAGCTTCTTCTCCTCGGCGCGGAGGCGCGTGCGGAGATCTTGGGTCTCGGCCGTAGGCGCAGGAGCCGCCGGCTCGGGACTCTGGGAGGGTTCGACCGCCATGAGAAAAGGGCTTCCCAGTGTAGCCGGAAACCCGTTTCTTTCGCAAGGTTAGGGGATCGGCGTCAGCTCGTCCCGTTCGAGCTCATTCCAGGCCGCGGGCGCGCAGGTCGTCCTCGTCGGCGCCGCGCAAGTGACCGATCTCGTGCCAGAGCGTGATGCGCACCTGCTTCTCGAGCTCGGCGCGCGAGGTGACCGCACGGGCCAGGTTCTTGCGGTAGAGCACGATCGATCGCGGCTCGTCGACCTGGCCCGTGGGCTCCCCGGCGGGGCCCGGCGCCTGGGGCACGCCCGAGCTCCCACTCGCCCCTCCGGCCCCGGACTTGGCGCCCGGTCCGGCACCCGGCGCGCGCGCGCCCACGGGTGCGCCGCGGTAGAGCCCCAGGATCGTCGGCGCGAACGGCGGATCGACGGCCAGGAGGTCGTCCAGCGCGGGGAGGTCGGCGACCTCGATGGCCACGCCCTCGACGGCCCGGCGCAGGTGCGGCGGTAGCTCGGCCACGGCGCGGTCGACCATGGCCTGGAACGCGGCCGACGAGACCATCTGGGTCGGGTCGGGGAACTTGTCGGCGCCCAGCTTGTGCGCGCGCGCGAACAGCTGGTCGGCGTCGCCCTGCCGGCCCTCGCGCTCGAGGACCATGGCCAGGTGGTAGAGCACGAACGGGTCGTCGGCCGCCATGCGGACCAGCTCGAGGAAGGCCTCGCGCGCCCGCTCGAAGCGGCACAGGTGGAAGAGCACGACCGCCCGCTCGTAGCGCGCGTCGATGCTCTTGGCGTCGAGCCCGACCGCCGACTCGGCGCGCAGGAGCGCCTCGTCGGTCAGTCCGAGATCATCGAGCGCCTGGGCCTCGAGCAGGGCCAGGCGCGCCGCCAGCTCGAGATCCTCGCGCCGGCCGCCCACGTGCGCCGAGCCGCGGCGCGCGTACTCGAGGCCGAGCTCGGTCATGTCGCGCCCAGGCCGCACCCGGTTGACGTAGAGATCCGCGGCGCCGGCCAGGGTCTCCGGATCGTTGGGATCGATGGCGAGCGCGTGGGTGAACGCCTGGCGCGCCGCGTCCCAGCGCTCGAGCGCCGCCAGCGCCAGGCCACGGTTGTGGTGCGCCTCGACGCTGCGCGGCGAGATGCGTACCGCCCGCTCGGCGCACGCCAGCGCGAACGCGAAGTCGCCCGCGTCGTACTTGCTCGCCGCCATGTCGAGCGCGGCGTCGAGATCCAGCCGGTCGGTGAGCGGGCACTCGACGACCGCGTTGCCGTCGGGCGACACGCCGCCCTCGTCGTCGTCGTGGTCGTGCTCGTCGAGGCGGTGGTCCCCCAGGCGCAGGTCGGCGCGCGGCTCGTCACGCGCCGGCACCGGCGTGGGCAGGTTCGACGACGGCCGCGCCACGCCCTTCGCGAGCACGCTCAGCAGGCCCGGACCGGCGTCGTGCGCAGGGAACAAGGGCTGAGCGTCGCCGCGGCAGCCCGCGGCAAACGTCGCCGCGGTCGCGGCCACGGTCACCGCCACCGTCATGAAGCAGGGAGCTATCAGTGCGCGTCGGCCCAAGATTTCGCGATTCCCACGTCCACCTGCAAGGGTACCGCGAGTCGGTAGGCGCTTTCCATGGCTTGCCGCGCTTCCGCGGCGAAGCTCTCGGCAGCCGCCTCGGCGACCTCGAAGACGAGCTCGTCGTGGACGGTCAGCAGCATGCGCGCCCGGCCGCCGCTGGCGTCGCACAGCTCCTGGCAGCGCAGCATGGCCAGCTTGAGGATGTCGGCCGCGCTGCCCTGGATGGGCGCGTTCCGGGCCAGGCGTTCGGCGCCCGAGCGCTCGTTATAGCGGTTCGAGCCCAGCGCCGGCAGGGCGATGCGCCGGCCCAGGATGGTCGTGACCGCCAGGGTCTTGTGCGCCTCGGCGATGGTGTTCTCCATGAACGTGCGCACGCCGGCGAAGCGCGCGAAGTAGGTCTCGATGTAGCGGCGGGCCTCCTCGCGCGGGATGTCGAGCGCGCGCGACAGGCCGAACTCGCTCTGGCCGTAGCCGAGGCCGTAGTTGACCGCCTTGGCGACCCGGCGGTGCTCGCTCTTGACCTCGGCGAGCGGGATGCCGAAGACCTCGGCGGCGGTCTGCGAGTGCACGTCGATGTTGTTGGCGAAGGCCTCGACCAGGGTCTTGTCGCCCGACAGGTGCGCCACGATGCGCAGCTCGATCTGCGAGTAGTCGGCCGAGACCAGGAGCCAGCCCGGCTCCGTCACGAAGGCGCGGCGGATGGAGCGGCCCAGCTCGGTGCGCACCGGGATGTTCTGGATGTTGGGGTTCTGCGACGACAGCCGGCCGGTGGTCGCGACCGCCTGCAGGTAGATCGTGTGCAGCCGGCTGGTGCGCGGGTCGACGAGCGGCGGGATCGCGTCGAGGTAGGTGCCCTTCAGCTTGATGAGCTCGCGGTGCTCGAGGATGTGCTTGACCACCGGGTGCGCGTCGACGAGCTCCTCGAGCTGCTCGGCGTCGGTCGAGTAGACGCCGGTGCGGGTCTTGCGCATCTTGTCCGAGCGCAGCTGCAGCTTCTCGAACAGGAGCTCGCCCAGCTGCTTGGGCGAGTTGACGTTGATCGGGAAGCCGGCGGCCGCCTGGATCTCGCGCTCGAGCCGCTGGCAGTCCTCGCCGACCTTCTGGCTCATCTCGCGCAGCACCTGCGCCTCGACGCGGATGCCGGTGCGCTCCATGACCGCGAGCACGCGCGACAGCGGCAGCTCGAGGTCGTCGTGCAGCGCCAGCAGCCCGGCGCCCTCGAGGCGCGGGCGCAGGAGCTTGCCGAGCGCGAGCGTGGCGTCGGCGGCCTCGGCGGCGTACTGGGTCACCGCGGCGATGTCGACCTCGGCGAGCTGCTTGGATTCCTTGCCCTTGCCGGTCAGCGAGCCGAGCGCGACCACCTGGTGCGACAGGTGCGTGTGCGCCAGCTCGGCGATGTCGTGCTCGGCGCCGGTGGCGTCGAGCAGGTACGACGCCAGCATCGGATCGCAGCGCACGCCCACGAAGCCGCCGTCGGGGATGCCGTGCGCCGACAGCGCGACCAGCGCGGCCTTGAGGTCGTGCACGTGCTTGGGCAGGGCCGCGTCGGCGAGCAGCGGCGCGAGCCGGGCGCAGACGGTCTCGGCGTCGAGCTGCGTGGGCGCGCCCAGGTAGCGGTGCGCCACCGGCACGTACGCGGCGTGCACGCCGGGCGCGG
>JBKJOI010000335.1:0-4550 GCA_046595695.1 Haliangiales bacterium
GCGTCGGCGTCGGCCGCGGCCGCGGCTGCGGCTGCGGCTGCGGCTGCGCCCGGGGCGTCTGGGCCGCGTTCGCTCACAGGTTCTTGCGCACCTTTCCCGCGTACAGCGACGCGTTGATGGCCAGGTGCAGGAGCGTGAGGCAGAGCGCGCCGACGACGAAGATCTTCCAGCCGTAGCCGAACACGAGCGCGCCCAGGCCGAGCGCGGCGATCACGCTGTCGGCCTGGTCGAGGAAGAAGAAGAAGCCGCCGAGCAGCCCGGCGCCGGTGCGGCCGGGCGTGATGGCCAGGCGCCGCTTGGCGAACGAGTTGGGCAGCTCGCCCAGCGCGTAGCCCAGGCCATGGACGGCGTTGACCGCGGCGTAGCCGACGGCGTGGGCGAGCGCGCCGGCGGGCAGGCCCGCGCGCAGCCCGAGCGCCTCGAAGTCCATGCACGTGGCGCCGGCACGCACCGCCCAGTCACCGGCGACGAGGCCCTGGATTGCGCCCAGCAAGGCCGAGCCGACGATCATGACGACCACGCCGCGCCAGGTCTTGTTGTCGCCGAAGATGGGCTTGCCGCCCACGCGGCGGCCGCCGTCGAGCGGCACCGCCAGCGTCGAGAACCAGCGCTTCTTGACCACGACCATGTGGAGGATGCCGGTCAGCGCCACCGCCACCGACAGCCAGAACGCCTGCCCGATGAGCGCCGCCACGGGCGGTCAGCCGGCCCGGTGCTTTTCGATGTACGCGGCGAGCTCGCGCACCGTCTGCAAGCCGGCGAGGTCCTCGTTCTTCACCTTCACGCCGAAGGTGTCCTCGATCGAGAGCACCAGCTCGATCACGCGCACCGAGTCGATGCCGTAGCTGCGCAGCTTGCCGTCGGTCTTGACGTCCTTGACGTCGGCGTCGGCGGCCTCGGCGATGAGCGGCAGGAGCTTGGCGAGCGTGTCGGAGTGGGCCACGGCGTCCTTTTTACCAAAGATCGGCGGGTCGTGCCTGCCCGCCTTCGCGCGCGGCGTCGGCCGCGGCGAACAGCCAGGTGACGCGCGCCGCCGGGTTCACGACAGGCGCGCCGCCCCGGCGACCCGCTCGAACTCGACCGGGTCGTGCGCGCAGAACACGGTGATCTCCTTGCCGTGGTCGCGCTTGAGCGCGCGCAGGCGCCGGCGGTTGCGCGCGCGCGCCACGCCGTCGTGCTGCTCGCTGGCCTGGAAGAACTCGATGAACGCCGGGCCGCGCTCGCGCTCGATGTCCATCTCGCCCTCGTGGAAGTACGAGTCGCCGGCGTGCAGCAGCCAGCCGCGCGCGCTCTGCACGGCGACGCCGGCGTGGCCGCGCGTGTGCCCGACCAGCGGCACGATCAGGATCTCGGGCGGCAGCCCGGCGAGCCCGCGCACCGCCTCGAAGCCGAACCAGTTCTCGCCGGCCACCGGGTAGCGCTCCCAGCGCGGGTGGTGCGCCCACTGCACGGGCTTGTAGCGCGCCTTCTCGATGAAGGTCTCGGGCCGCATGGCGGCGCGGAACTCGGGCTCCCAGATGTGCACGCGCGCGTCGGGGAACTCGGGCAGGGCGCCGCAGTGGTCGAGATCCAGGTGGGTCGGGATGATGTGGCGCACGTCGGAGGCCTTGAAGCCGAGCCGCCGTAGCTGCATGAGCGCCGACTCGGCCGGGTCGTTCTTCGGCCGGACGAGCAGCTGGAACTGCGAGCCGACGCGCCCGGGCAGCGCCATGTCGCGCAGGCCCAGGCCGGTGTCGACGAGCGCGAGCCCGCTCTCGGTCTCGATGAGCAGGCAGTGGCACACGAAGGTGCCGGCGGAGTTGACGAGGTTACGGCCGAAGGGAGGGCAGAGCGTGGAGCAGTTCAGGTGGTGGACGCGCACGTCACGGGATATTAGCCGCCCCGGGGGTGCTCGTGGAAGTGAACGCCCAGTCGAGCGACGCGTTGTTCGCGTCCATGCCGTTGGGCTTGCGCGCCAGCGCGCCGGCCGCGGTGCCCGAGTCCTTGGCCGTGGTGGCCGAGGTCTCGACCAGGCTGAGGCCGGTGCCCAGGCCTGCGATCACGGCGTTGGTGATCGCGCCGCCGTACGAGAGCTTGTCGATGAACATGCTGGTCGTGGTGTCGATCAGCGCCACGCCGTCGGGGTCGCCGTTCTGGATCGCGCCGGCGAGCGTGATCTTCGCCGCGCCGGCAGGCACGGTGGCCAGGAGCGCGGTCGAGCCGATGACCAGGTAGCCGCCCGCGGGCAGGGTGCCCGCCGGGGTCAGGTTCACGGTCGTGTAGACCGCACCGCCCGAGCCGTTCACCAGCACCAGCGACTTGCCGGCCATGTCCACCGGGCCGCCGGTGCCGTTGTAGATCTCGACGAACTCGAGCGTGTCGGTGCTCGGCTGATCGTAGTCGACCTCGTTGATGACCAGGCCGCCGATCACGGTGGAGACGGTGATGGTCGCCGTGAACGAGCCGCCCAGCGTGGCGGTGACCACGGCGTCGCCGAGGACGGTGCCGGCGATGAACGAGAACGACGCGGTCGTGGCGTCGGCCGCCACGGTGACGCTCGCGGGCACCGTGCCCGCCGAGGCGGAGAGCGCCACGGCCTGGCCGCCCGCGCCCGCCGGGAAGTCGAGCGTCGCGGTCATGGTGACCGTGCCGCTCGGCGTGGTCGTCGCGAGCGCCGGCGTGAGCGCCGCGAGCACCGGCGTCTCGCCGGCGCCGAGGACCCGCACGCTCGCGGTGCGCGGGGCGCCCGCGTCGAGCGTGGCGGTGAGCGTGACGCTCGCGGCCTGGGCGACGCCGGTCAGCAGCACCGGCGCGCTGGTCTGGCCGGCCGCGATGGTCACACCGCCACCGACCACGGTCAGCGCGGCGTCCGAGCTGGTGACGGCCACGAACTCGGCGGTCGTGGACGCGTTCGACAGCGTGACGGTCAAGGTGACCGGAAACGTCGCCACGCCGGTCTGGCCGACGCGCACGAACGAGGTCGCCGGCGCGAAGCCGGTCAGCGTGGCCTCGCCGGGCACCAGGTCGGCGGCGCCGCGCGGCTCGATCTTGGAGTTGGAGTTGCGGAAGGCCAGCACGCCGGTGATCGACGCGAAGTTCTGGCCGATGGCCGGGAACGGCGCGGTCAGGAACAGCAGGTCGTCGACGCGCAGCGCGCTGTCCACGATGAACTCGTTGAACATGGTGTCGAGCGACGCCACCTGCACGGTCTCGACCTTCACCAGCACGCCCTCGAGCGCGGCGGCGCGCGTGCCGCCCGTGGCGATCAGCGCCGGCTCGACGACGACCGGGGCGGGGCCGGCGTTGCCCGAGCTGACCACGACCACGGTCGGGCCCGACAGCTGGATCTCGCCGAAGAAGTCGGCGACGGTCGCCGCGGTGATGTTCACGCGATCGCCGACCGCGACGGTGTTGGTCTGGAACACGAAGACGCCCGAGAAGTCGGCGCCCGCGTAGCCGGTGTCGTCCTGGTGGACCTGCGCGAAGAAGCCGCTGGCGGTGCGCCCGGTGACCAGCGCGTTGGTGATCGCGACCGCCGCGCCGACCGGCGTGGTGCCGTTCTTGATGCTGTAGATCGAGACCGTGCAGCCGGCGCCGCCCGGGTTGGACTGCTCGGGGCAGGCGTCGCACAGGTCGCCCTTGCCGTCGGTGTCGCCGTCTTCCTGGCCGGGGTTGGCGTCGCCCGGGCAGTTGTCATTGGTGTTGAGCACGCCGTCGCCGTCCGAGTCGTCGGGGTTGAAGACCGTGCAGCTCGCGGTGTCGGCGTCGAGCGGGCAGGCGTCGCAGACGTCGCCCTCGGCGTCGCCGTCGGCGTTCGCCTGCAGCCCGTCGTCGAGCGGGCGCACCGGGTTGAACACGTTGGGGCAGTTGTCGGCGGCGTTGTCGATGCCGTCGCCATCGCTGTCGGTGGCGCTGACGATGCCGGTGTAGATGGTCGAGCCGTTGACCGCCTTGGGGCGCTCGGGCAGGCACGAGGGCTCGTTCTCCGGCGCGCCGCAGAAGAACGCCGGATACGACGAGCCGGCGCCGGTCTTCAGCGCCGCAAAGGTCTTGCCGACCTCGCTCATCGCACACACGCGCTTGTCCACGCCGCAGACGTCTACGCTATCGCAGTCGCTGGCCAGCGCGGCGACCAGCGCGTCGTCGCCGTAGAGGGCTACGCCGCCGCGCAATACCAGGGCAACGTCGTCGACCTCGGCGGCCAGGACGGCGCGGAAGTTGCTCTTGGTGCGACCGTCGAAGATCGCGATATCGGCGATCTTGCCCACAGCGAGCAAACCGATCACGTCGTCGGTGGCGGTGGCACTGGCGGCGTTGATGGTCACCATCTTCCAAAGATCCTCGTCGGAGAAGTGACCGCCGAGGTAGACGTCGTTGTACTCGCTCGCGCAGCGCAGCTCCCGCAGTAAGTTCATGGATCCAGTGGGTGTCCAGTCGGTCCCGAGCGCGATCTGCACGCCCAGCCGATCCGCGAGCGTCACCTGCGCAGTGTCTCCATATAGAGTGATGTTGGAGCGCGGCGACCAGATGAGCGCGGTGCCGTCGGTGGCCATGAGCGCGTAATCAGCGGC
>JBKJOI010000372.1:0-8994 GCA_046595695.1 Haliangiales bacterium
CCGCGATCGAGCACGCGACCCTGCCGCTCGATCGCGGTCAGGCACTGGCCGAGCTGCGCGACGTCGGCGACCGGCAGCCCGGTCAGGTACGCGTCGATCGCGCGCACGTGGCCGAGCAGCGCGCCGGCGCTGCGGTCGGCCTCGGGCGGCAACATGGTGTCGACGACAGCGGCCAGAATCACGCCGTGGCGCGGCGACAGGTGGGCCAGGCCGGCGAACGTCGCGGCGTCGGGGTAGTGGCAGGCGCGCCAGGCGCCGAGCGAGCCGCACGTGACCGTGCCCGCGGCGCCGAGCGCGAGGAACGCCCGCCGCGACAGCTTCACGAGGGGTCTCCCGGCGGGAGCGCGGCGGGCGCATCGCCCGGCGGGAGCGCGGCGGGCGTGGCGCCCGCGGCGTGCGTCGGGTCGCCCGCCACCCGCGCGTCGTAGGTGTGCCAGTAGAGCACCGGCCCGGCGCCGAAGCCGCCCGCCGCCGCGCGCGCCAGCAGCGCGGCCATCGCCTTGCCGGTGTACACGCTCTCCAGGCCGAGCGCCTCGCGCGCGGCGCACGCGGCGATCGCGTCCTCGGCGGCGGGCAGCAGCGCGCCGTAGCGCGCGCCGATGAAGCCGCGCTCGACCTCGAGATCCTCGGCGACGTAGCGGAGCGCCGCGGGCGGCAGGTCGGCGCCGCGCCGCTTCAGCAGCTTCGCGGTGCGCCGCGCCAGCCGCGCGACCATGCGCGCGCCGATGGGGCGCATCTCGGCGACCGCGATCGCGACCAGGCGTGAGCGCAGCCCGGCGAGGCGCAGGCCGACCAGCAGGCCGGCGGCGGTGCCGCCCGAGCTGAGCGCGCAGACCACGTACGCCGGCTCGGGCAGCTCGCCGCGCGCGACCTGCTCGCCCAGCTCGAGGCCGGCCTCGACGAATCCGACGGTGCCGAGCGGCGACGAGCCGCCGATCCACAGGAAGTACGCGGCGTGGCGCAGCAGGTTCCAGGGCACCGCGAGCGCGGTGCGCAGCCAGCCGCCGGTGAAGCGCAGCAGCGCGCCACTCTCGCGCAGGCGTGCGAGCTGCTGGCGCGCGTGCGGCGTGTCGGGCTGATCGGCGAGCAGGAGCACCGTGCGCAGCCCGTGCGCGCGCGCGTGCAGCGCGGTGGCCAGGCCGTGGTGCGTGCCGGTGCCGCCGATGGTCAGGATGGTGCGCCGGCCGCGCGCGAGCACGTCGGCGAGCACGAACTCGAGCTTGCGCGGCTTGTTGCCGCCGTAGAGCGCCGCGTAGCCGCCGTCGTCCTTGAGCCAGAGCGCCGGGGCGTCCGGGCCCAGGCTGTCCTCGAGCGCCAAAAGCCGCCTGACCGGCGTCGCCACGGTACCCAGGCGCACCCGCGGCAGCGTGCGCTCGAGCGCCGGAAAGCGGCGGTAGAGTAGCGGCGCCTCCACGCGCGCATCATGGCACAGTCGCGGCGCTCGGCATCCGCGCGCACGCCTTCGTGATGGTGTTACGATGCGGGCCCGTGGATCCCCTGCAGAGCATCAGCTCCGTCCCCGCGCCCGACCTCCCGACGCTGCTGGCGGCGCTGCCGTTCCTGGCCAAGGTCGATCACGACGCGCTCAAGGTGCTCGCCGATCAGTCGCAGGTGCGGCGCCACAAGCAGGGCGACACGCTCATCCGCCAGGGTGAGTTCGGCCACTCGATGTACGTGCTCGTGCGCGGCCAGGTGACCATCCACGCCACCGATGGGCTGGGCGAGACCCACCAGGTCGCGCTCTTGACCAAGGCGGGCGACTTCTTCGGCGAGGTCGCGCTGCTCGGCCGCGGCGCCCGCATGGCCACGGTGATCTGCGCCACCGACGCGATGTTCGTCGAGATCGAGAAGAACCACTTCGATCGCCTGGCGCGCAAGCACAAGGCCGCCCACGAGGGCCTCGAGACCTACTACCACGCGCGCTCGATCGCCACGACGCTGCGGCTGCACCGCTACCTCGGCCAGCTCGACGGCAAGACGCTCGACAAGCTCGCGCAGGGCGCGACCATGCGCAAGTACTCGCGCGACGAGCTGTGCTTTCGCCAGGGTGAGCCGTCACCAACGGTGCTGCTGGTCCGCGACGGCGTGCTCAAGATGGTGCGCCGCGCCGGCGACGGGCGCGCGTCGATCCTGGCCTACTACAACACCGCCGACGTGGTCGGCTCGCACGACGGCTGGTCGGGCCGACCCGCCGACCTGGTCGCGCTCGGCCAGGCCGAGGTCATCTCGCTGCCGCGCCCGGCCTTCGAGGGGCTCAAGACCTCGCACCCCGACATCTTCGCGCACTTCATGAAGGACAACATGCACCGCCGCGATGCCCTCGATCAGGCGGGCATGACGGTCATGAACGCGATGGACGAGTTCCTCAAGGAGGGCGTCGAGGTCGAGTCGCTGCTGGTCATCAACCTCGATCGTTGCGTGCGCTGCGGCCACTGCGTGCGCGCCTGCCACTCGCGCCACGAGTACACCCGGCTCACCCGCCGCGGCCCGATCGTCAAGCGCCGCAAGTCGATCGAGCAGAAGGGCAAGCACGAGCACCTGCTCATCCCGTCGTCGTGCCGGCACTGCCGAGATCCCGAGTGCATGATCGGCTGCCCGACCGGCGCCATCCAGCGCACCAAGGACGGCGAGGTCGACATCAACGACAACTGCATCGGTTGCGAGAACTGCGCGCGCAAGTGCCCCTACGGCAACATCACGATGATGCCGCTGCCCGAGGCCAAGCAGAAGCCGGGCATCACCAAGCGCGCCATCAAGTGCAACATGTGCAAGGGCTACGGCTACTCGAACTGCGTCTACAACTGCCCGCGCGGCGCGGTCTTGCGCGTGGATCCGTTCAAGTACTTCGACGAGCTGTCGCTGGTCATGCAAGGCGAGGGCGCCGACGGCCTGCAGTGGAAGCGCGACGCGGCCAGCCTCAAGAAGGGTCGCCGCGATGAGGACGCGCAGAAGAAGCGGATGAAGCCGCGCACCACCTGGTTCATCCCCGCCTCGCTGGTGCTGTTCGCGCTCGCGCTCGCCGGCGTCATGACGCTCTACCTGACCAGCGGCGGCCCGCACACCGGCGGCTCGCGCCTGGGGCTCGGGCTCGGCATCGGGGCGGTCTCGGCGCTCGGCTTCGCGGTCTTCCACGGCGCGCGCCGGCGCATGTACAACGCGTCGATCGGCAACCTCGAGATCTGGACGCAGATCCACATGGTCGTGGGCGCGCTCGGCTTCTTCCTGGCGCTCGCGCACGCCGGCTTCCGCGTCACCGGCATGTTCACGACGCTGCTCATGCTGGTCTTCGCCGCCGAGATCGCCACCGGCCTGCTCGGCCAGACCATCTACATGACCGTGCCCAAGATCCTGACCCGGCTCGAGCGCGGCGGCCTCGCCAAGCTCATCGAGGACCTGCACGAGGAGGACCAGGCGCTGTCGAACGGCATCGCCGAGCTGGCCGAGCGCTCGCCCGAGGAGGTGCGCAAGTTCCTCGCCGGCCCACTCGCGAAGGAGGCCGGCAGCGTGGGCGCGCGGCTGCGCCCGGGCTTCACGCCCGAGGAGAACCTGGAACGCGTCGAGTCGCGGCTCAAGCGCGAGGTCGAGCGCCTGCCCGCCAAGGAGCAGGCCACAGCGCAGCGGCTGGTCACCGACGTGGTGCGCCTGCGCGACGTGCGCGGGCAGATCCGCTGCCACCAGCTCATGCGCGCGTGGCTGGTGGCGCACCTGGCGGCGACCGGCGCGCTGGTCGTGTTCACCGTGGTGCACGTGGTCGCCATGCTGGCGCTGGTGTAGCCGTGCGAAGCGCTTCCCGATGATTCGCCTGATCTTTCATACCGGCCCGCGCGCCGGCACCGAGGTGACGACCAGCGCGGCCTCGATCCGCATCGGCCGTAACCCCGAGCACGCCGACGTCGTGCTCGCCGATCCCATGTGCTCGCAGCGGCACTGCCGGCTCGAGCGCACGCCGCAGGGCGGCTACATGATCGAGGACCTGGGCTCCTCGCACGGCACCCTGGTGAACCGGCAGCCGGTGCAGAAGGCGCTGCTCACCCCCGGCGATCAGTTCTGGGTGGGCGGCTCGCAGATCGAGGTCGGCGAGGGTCGTCCGCGCCTGTTCGTGGTGAAGGGCAAGATGGCCGGCGTCGAGGTGCCTATCGGCTCGGAGGCCGTGACCATGGGCGCGGCGCGCGACAACCTGCTGGTGCTGCCCGGCGAGGACAACGTCGACAAGTACCACGCGATGCTGCTGTGCCTGCCGACCGGCTTCGCGCTGCAGGACAACCGCTCCTCGGGCCCGACCTATGTGAACGGGCAGGCGATCGACCGCTACGTGCTCGTCGACGGCGATGTGGTCACCATCGGCGACAACGACATCCGCTTCCTGATCGGCGCCGCCGATGCGGGCGCGGTCAGCCACGCCTCCGACGCGACGGCCGCGGCCGCGCCGGGCGTGCGCGCGCATATCCACTTCGTCTCCGGGCCGCACGAGAACCTGGAGGTGCCGCTCACCGACAAGCCGGTCACCTTCGGCCGCCGCGGCGACTGCACCGTGGTCATGTCGGATCCGCACGCCTCGGGCCTGCACTGCCAGATCACCTGGATTGGAACCGGCTTCCAGCTCGCCGAGGTCAAGGCCACCTACGGCACCTTCGTGAACGGGCAGAGGATCGCCGCGCCGGTGCTGCTGTCGCCGGGCGACGTCATCGGCATCGGCTCGAGCGTCGCCGAGTTCCGCCTGGTCGGCGGCGCCAAGGTGGCGCCGGGCGAGCACAGCTCGTCGGTGATCGCCGACGGTGCGATCGTCATCGCGGCCAAGCCCAAGTTCGTGATCGAGGGCAGCGTGCTCGCGCGCGACAAGATCACCATCGGCCGCGCCGCCGGCAACGACGTGTTCCTGCAGGAGGACGACATCTCGCGCGTCCACTGCGAGATCCGCTGGGACGGCCACGGCTTCGTAGTCGCCGACAAGTCCAAGGCGGGCACGTACATCGGCAGCCGCCGCATCGTCGAGGAGCGCCTGCAGGACGGCCACGTCCTGCGCGTCGGCTCGCACCTGTACAACATCATGGTCCGCGGCGACCGCTGCCAGCTGGAAAAGATCGACGCCGACGCGGCGCTGGCCGCGATCGAGGTCGCGCGCGAGACCCAGTTCGACGCGTCCAAGCTGCAGGGCGCGCAGGGCAACGCCGAGGTCGGCTACAAGACGGTGTTCAAGGTCGACTTCGCCGACGTCGACGCGATGGTCGCCGAGCGCAAGAACAAGCTGAAGAAGAAGGGCGCGCCCATGTGGCGCCCGACCACCGACATCCAGCCGACCTGGCGCGGCTCGATCGCGGTGTCGACCGCGATCGCCGCGGCCATCGCGATCTGCGTGTATTTCGTGGCCACCGGGCAGAGCGGCGCGGCGCTGCTCAACCACCCGCTCTCGGAGGGTCACTCGTCGAAGGCGTTCGTCGCGCAGGCGGAGCAGCGCGGCGAGACCGCGTGCCTGGCGTGCCATTCGCCGCGCGCCGGCGTGCCCGACAGCAAGTGCCAGGGCTGCCACGAGGGCTTCAAGGCGCAGGCGAAGCACATTGTCGCGGTCGGCGCCGGTGCGGGGGCAGGGGCGGGCGGGGCGGCCGCGAAGGCCGGGCACGGCGCGCCCGGCGCGTGCGCCGGCTGTCACCGCGAGCACAAGGGGGCGCCGCGCGGCGTCGCGCTCGGCGCCATGAAGACCTGCAAGGACGCCGGCTGCCATCCGAGCGCGCACTCCAAGGAGCTGGCGGTCGCGCGCACCGACGCGCCCTTCGTGATCCAGGCGCCCAAGATCACGACGATGAACCTGGATCAGAAGGAGCTGCACCTCAAGCACGCGCGCATCTTGGGCCGCTGCGTGTCGTGCCACGGCACCAAGGACGGCCAGCGCTCTGCGGCCAAGAAGTCCTGCTTCCGCTGCCACACCGGCGGCGCCGAGCTCGCGACCACGCAGTGCCGCTCGTGCCACGTCGAGCACGAGAACATGCACCTGGCCGACGTCACCGACGCGGCGCTGATCGCGCCGGCCACGCCGCCGCCGACGCCGGGCGGCTCGGCGCGCTCGGCGGGCGTGCTCGCGCTCGCGGTGTTCTCGCCGCTCTTCCTGCTCGGGGTCGCGCTGCGCGCGCGCTCGCGCCGCAGCGCCGCCGAGCTGGTCGCCAAGCTGCAGGAGATCCCGGCCGAGTCGTTCAAGCGCCTGGTGCACTCGATCAACGTCGACAAGTGCGTCGGCTGCAGCATGTGCGTGACCGCGTGCCCGGCCAGCGTGCTCGAGCTCATCAACCACAAGTCGACGATCGTCAACTTTGACGCGTGCATCCAGTGCCGCAAGTGCGAGCAGGCGTGCAACTTCGACGCGCTGCGCATGCACGACGCCGACAAGCCGCCGCCCATGGTCGAGATGGCCGACGTCGACGCCAACAACGAGACGCCGGTGCCCGGGCTGTTCCTGATCGGCCAGGCCGCGGGCAACCCGCAGATCAAGAACGCCGCCAACATCGGGCGCAAGGTGATCGA
Source organism: Haliangiales bacterium (assembly GCA_046595695.1). Lineage (GTDB taxonomy): Bacteria > Myxococcota_A > Polyangia > Haliangiales > SHYZ01 > JBKJOI01. Next base: position 6,514 of record JBKJOI010000372.1, read on the forward strand.
GCACATCGCCAAGACGGTGCAGCCGGGCTCGTGCCAGCGCGCCGGCGCGCAGTGCGACGTGCTCATCGTCGGCGCTGGCCCGGGCGGGCTGTCGACCGCGATGTCATGCGTGGAGAAGGGCTTCCACTACGGCCTGCTCGAGAAGGGCGCCACCTTCGCGGGCACGCAGGCGAACTACTACTTCAAGGGCAAGCACGTCATGGCCGAGCCCAACGACGTGAAGAACATCTCGCGGCTGCCGGTCTTCGACGGCGTGCGCGAGGGCCTGCTCACCGCGTGGCAGGAGCAGATCCAGAAGTACCAGCTGGCGGTTCGCTACAACGAGAACGTCGTCGACGTGAAGAAGGACGGCGAGGTCTTCGTGGTCAAGACCTCGGATCGGGACGGCAAGCCGCTCGCCGAGTACCGCGCGCTGCGCGTGGTCATGGCCATCGGCACCATGGCCAACCCGCGCAAGCTGGGCTGCCCGGGCGAGAACCTGGCCAAGGTGCGCAACGCGCTCGTCGATCCCGACGAGTTCAACGGCAAGAACGTCCTGGTCGTCGGCGGTGGCGACGCCGGCATCGAGGTCGCGCTCGCCCTCGGCCCGACCAACAAGGTCTGGCTCTCGGTGCGCGGCGCCGCCCCCGAGCGCATCAAGCCCGCCAACAAGAAGCGCCTCGACGAGGCCATCGCCGCCGGCGTCGTCCAGGCGCGCTTCTCCACGCAGGCCGCCGAGGTCCACGAGGGCAAGGCGGTGCTCAAGCACGGCGACGGGCGCATGGAAGAGGTCCCGAACGACGTCGTCTTCGCCATGATCGGCGGCATCCCGCCGGTGAAGTGGCTGCAGGGGCTGGGCGTGCCCTACGTCAACAAGCCGCACAGCTGGTCGCCCGCGCGCAGCGACGAGGGCGTGGCCTAGAGTTCTTGGCAAGGCGCGGACGCGCGCGCGGAGCCGGGTGCCTCGCGCTACTCCTCGGGTGCGCCGCACGCGAGCCACTCGCCGAGCAGCTCGCGCGCTTCGGCGGACGGTCCGCCCGCCGGGGGCATCGTCGCGTAGCCGTCGGCCGCCCGCGCGTAGATGCGCGCCGCGTGGTCACGCACGCGGTCCATGCTGTTGAAGTCGACGCCCGCGGGCGCGTCGTGCCGCATGTTCGCCGGGACGTCGGCGCTGTGGCAGCCGGTGCAGTACTCGGCGAGAAAGCCGCCGCCGAAGTTGCGGTAGCTGAGGAAGCTGTCCTCCGGGCAGGTGCGATCCGCGAGCGTCGCGCCATCCAGCCACGGCGGCGGCTCGGCGTCGGGGCTCGCGCCGGGCGCCGCGTCGGGCCCGCCGTGCGCCGCGTCGGCGCCTTCGTCCGGCCGCGCATCGGGGCCGGCGTCCCCGACCTGTCCAGCGCAGCCGGCGAACGTGAGGTACACCAGCGCGCCGAACGCCAGCCCCGCGGCGAGGCCCAGCTCACGCGTGGAAGGCACGCAGCGCCTCCACGCCCGGGAAGTAGCGCGCCGGATCAGCGCCGGCGAGCTCGAGGATGCCCGCCGCGAGGTGATCGGTCTGGATGGTCGCGCCCGCCGCCTGCACCGCGCCGGTGGCGAGGTCCACCGGCCGCGCCTCGAGTCGATCGTTGGTGCCGCCGTAGGCGCGGCCGCCACGCACGCCGGCGCCGATCACCATCGCGCTGGTGACCGGCCAGTGATCCTTGCCGCCGGTGCCGTTCAGGAGCGGCGTCCGGCTCATCTCCGAGACCACGAACACCACGGTCTCGTCGAGCAGCTTGGAGCCCGCGGTGCTCCCGGGCCGCAGCGCCAGATCGTCGATCAAGCCCTTGAGCGCGCCGAACAGCGTGTCGTGGAAGCCGTCCTGCGGCCCGATGTCGTTGTGGGTGTCCCAGGCCAGGCGCGAGTCGAGCATCGCGGCGCGCGAGATGCCCTGCGCCGTCGGTCGATTTCTTTGGGACGAACGTGATTCATGCTTGACGCGACTGGGCGGGTTTTCAGCGCGGCTGCAGGCGGGTGCGTGGACGCGCTCGCTGGCGCCGCGGACTGCGGCGAGAGGGCGCGGAAGGGACGGCGTGGAGGTTGCGTCGCCATGGCGTCGAGAACGCGGCGTGGTGGGCGCGGTGGTGCGTCTGGTGAGGGCCGAAAATCGTCGGTTACAAAGAGGCATGCGCACCAACACGCTGGCCACGGTTTCGAGCTCCGAGCTGACCTCGCGGCTGTACGAGCTGCGCGGCGAAGAACGAAAGCTGCTGGTCGAGTTCCTCGTGTACCTCGGCGAGGTGGATCGGCGGCGGCTGTACGCGGAGCTGGGCTTCTCGAGCTTGTTCGTCTTTCTGAGTCAGCACCTCGGGTACTCGAGCAGCGCGGCGTACAGGCGGTCGACCGCCGCGCGGCTGGTCGCGCGCTTCCCGGTCGTGGCGGAGTACCTCGGTGATGGCCGGCTGAGCTTGACCACGCTCGTCGAGCTGCGCGACGTGCTCGATGAGCTTCGTCTCGATGAGATCC
>JBKJOI010000465.1:0-5434 GCA_046595695.1 Haliangiales bacterium
GTCGGTGGCGAGGTAGGCCGCGCCCGGCGCGCCCGCGGCGACCGGCGCGGCGACGCACCCGCTCGCGACCCACGCTACCCACGCCAGCAGCAGCGCCGCCACCGGCGACCGCGCCGCGCGCACCTCGCTCAACCGCTGCACCCGCGCTCCGTGGCCGCGCTCGTTACGGAGCCGCAGCCTTCGCAGGCGCCTTCGCCCGGGGCGCCTTGGTCGGCTTGAACGCGCGCAGCTGCTTCACCGCCTCGTCGAGGGCCTCCGAGATCGCGCCCTCCATGGCCTGCGCGTGCACGTCGGCCTCCATCTTGGCGGTCACGTTCTTGCCCACCTGCGCCGAGACCGTGCCGCTGCCGGTCCCGGTCATGCCGAGCGTGCCGAGCGGCACGTTCGCGCCGAGCAGCTGGACCTCGACCGTGACCGAGAGCAGCTGATCGTTCGAGCCGGCGATGGGCGCCAGCGTGCGCTCGTACTTCACAAACTTGATGCGCACGTCGAACGCGCGGACCTTCTTCTTGGTGGCCCACTTCTCGAACCCGGCGGCGTCCGCCTTCGGATCGGGCGCACCGTCGAGCGCGGCGAGGAACTCGGCGCGCCCGGCGACCTGCGAGGCCACCTTCTCGCGCACGAGCGGCTCGAGCGCCTGCGCCTTGACGCCCTCCTCCTGCTCGACCGCGATCACCTTCAGGTGGTAGCGCTCGGCGCCCTTCTTCGGCTTCGGCGGCGCCTTCTTGGCGATCGCGACCGCCGGGAGGAGCAGGAAGGGAAGTGCCAGGAGGAGGATACGACGCTGCATACGACCTAGCTTACGTCAGAGTGTGCCCTGGGTGTTGCCGGCGACGGGCGGTGCCGGGCTGGCGGCGCCCGCGGGCGGCTGGGCCAACGCCTCGTTGCCGCCGCGCCAGCGCGCGATCTCGTCGTCGAACACGGTGACGAACCCGACCACAGCGAGCGTCACCAGCGACAGCGCGATGACCCACTCCTGCCAGCGCCGAGGTGCCTTCTGCGCAACTGCCATGGCGCAAATCTAGCCCTGGCTGACCAAGGCCGCAAACACGTGCCCCGCTCCTTGACGGCTGGCGACGAAATCCGTTACGTTTACGCAGCCCTACGCTGATATCTCTGACCGGGAGAGCCGACGCCTCATGTTCACAGTCATCGTCACGGAGAAGGGCGGAGATCAGAAGCGCCTGGATTTCGACAAGCCCGAGATCACGATCGGGCGTGTCCAGGGCAACGACATCATCCTGCCCAAGGGCAATGTGTCGAAGCGGCACTCTCGGATCGTCCTCAAGGACGGCAAGTTCATCATCGTCGACCTGAAGAGCACCAACGGCACCTACGTCAACGGGCGCAAGATCACGAGCCCGCTGGTGGTCAAGGACTCGGACAAGATCTACATCGGCGACTTCATCATCACCGTCGAGGAGCCGAACGGCGCGTCGGTCGGCGTGGGCGCGAATGGACCGCCCGCGTCGGCGCCGCCCCTGCCCTCGCCGCCGCCGTCGACCTCGCCGCCGCCGTCGCCCATGGCGCGCAAGTCGGCGCCGCTGCCGCCACAGCCCGCGTCACGAGCCGCCAGCGCGGCAGACGACGACGACGGCGACGATGCCGACGATCTGCCCGCGCAGGATCTCGCGCCGGTCCGGGCCAGCGGGCCACCCGCGCGCGCCACCGGTGGCGTGCCCGCCGCGAGCGGTGCGCCGCTGCCGCCGCCGCCCGCGCCGCCGGCGCGATCGACCATGCCGCCGCCGCCCCTGCGCGAGCCGCTCGCCGCTCGTCCGGGCGCGCCCCCGCCGGCGGCCGCGCGCGAGACCGGCTCGCGCGGCGCGCTGAGCGACGCACCGCCGGTGCAGCCGCCGATGCGTGATCCTGCCTCGCTCGGCGGCGCCTCACCGCCACCGGCCCCGGGCGGCCTGGTCGCACCGGGCGCGCGCCGCACCGCCTCCATGGGCGCCGCCCCGCCACCGCCCGCCACCGGCACGCCCCGCCTGGTCGGCGCCGGGGCCCATCCCGCCGGAACCGACCCGGTCGCGCCGCCGATCGCCTCGCCGCTCGCGATCGCGCCGCGCAACGGCGAGCCGGATCGCACACCGGTCGGGCTCGCGCCGGCCTCGGCCGGGCCGGCGATCGCGCCGCACGCCGCACCGGTGGCCGCGGTGATCCCGATCGTGCCCACGCCCGCGCCCGCCCCGGCGCCGCCGGATCCCAAGAAGATCAAGACCCTCGAGCTGCAGCGCGAGATCCACGATCGCCTGGTCACCCAGCTCGAGCTCGCACGCATCCCCATCGAGCGCCTGGCCGAGGAGAGCCTCTGGCAGCGCGCCGAGAGCGTGATCGTCGATCTCGTCGAGCACATGGACGAGGCCGGCTCGATCCCGGCGTTCATCGATCAGGACTCGCTCATCAAGGACACGCTGAACGAGACGCTCGGCCTGGGTCCGCTCGAGGATCTGCTCGCCGACGACTCGGTCGCCGCCATCCTGGTCAACCGTCACGACCGGGTGCTCATGGAGCGAGGCGGACGCCTCGAGCACTGCGAGAAGGCGTTCTCGTCGGAGGTCGCGCTGCGCCAGGTGATCGATCGCCTGGTCGCACCCACCGGCCGGCGCGCCGAGACGCTCGCGCCCATCCTGGATCTGCGCCTGCCCGACGGCGCCCGCCTCACCGCGGTGCTCTCGCCGCTGGCGACGCGCGGCCCCTGCCTCACGCTGCGCAAGCCGCGCGTCGGCGTCGTCACCATGGACGACCTGGTGCGTGCGAGCGCGCTGTCCAAGCCCATGGCCGACTTCCTGGGCGTGTGCGTCGCGGCGCGCAAGAACATCGTCGTGTGCGGCGGTCAGGGCGCCGCCAAGGCGCACGTGCTGGCCGCGCTGTCGACGCAGGCCGCGCCCGGCGAGCGCATCGTGTCGATCGAGGACGTGGCCGAGCTGTCGCTCGGACGTGACGCGTGGATCGCGCTCGAGGGTCGCCTGGCCGACGACACCGGCAAGGGCGGCGTGAGCACCGCGGATCTGCTGCGCGCGGCCAAGAACCTGCGGCCGGACCGGCTCGTTGTCGGCGAGGTCACCGGGGCCGAGGCGCACGAGCTCTTGCTGTCGATGGCGTCGTCGCACGAAGGCACGCTCGCCGGCGTCGCCGCCGAGGGCGCGCGCGCGGCGCTGACGCAGCTCGAGACCCTGGCGCGCCTGGGCGCCGGCGCGGCGTCGGCGGCGGCGGTGCGCGGCCTGGTCGCCGCGACCACGCAGGTGATCGTGCACGTCGCGCGCTACGCCGACGGGGCGCAGCGCGTCACCAGCATCAGCGAGGTCACCGGCCTGCGTGGCGAGGACATCGAGCTGCGCGATCTGTTCCAGTTCCAGCCGCAGGGCCGCGGCCCCGACGGCGTCATCCGCGGCCGCTTCGCCGGCCTGGGCGTGATCCCGCGCTTCTACGAGACGCTCGAAGCGCGCGGCATCCCCGCCGACACCAGTGTCTTCAAGTAAGCCCGGCCCGCGCGGCATCGGCACCTCGGGTCGTTTCTTCGACCGCTTCCGCGAGGAAGTGGCGGGCTACGCCGAGGGTGTCCACCGGCTGGGCGATCCCGCGCCCGCGGCGACGCTGACCAGCGTTCCCGACGCCGAGCTGCGCGATTTCCTGGCCTCGTGGAACGGCGCTGAGCTGTTCGTCGACGCCTACACGGTGCGCCCGGCGGCCGAGCTGGAGCTGGAAGAGGACGTACTGTGGTTCGGCGAGACCTCGCTGGGCGATCGCCTCGGCATCGAGGTCGGCGCGGGCGGGCGCGTGCTGCGGCTCGAGGAGGACACCGGCGAGGTGCTCGTCGAGGGCAGCTCGTTCGCGCGCTGGATCGAGGCGGTCGTGGTCGCCGACGGCGTGCTCTACGATCGCGAGGGCGACTGGCTCGAGGACGTCTTCTCGGGCGACGAGGACGAGCTCGCGCCGGCGGCGTCGGCGAAGCGCGAGAAGAAGGCGCTCAAGATCGACCCCGACGCACCGGCGCCGGCGTGGCGGCTGGCGCGCGCGCAGGAGCGCGGCGGTGATCCCGCCACGGCGCGCCGCACGCTCGAGGCGCTGGTCGCCGCGCACGACGACTTCGCCTGGGCCTGCTTCGATCTGGGCCGGCTGCAGCGGCGTGACGGCGACCTGGCCGTGGCCGAGGCCTCGTTCGCGGCCGCGGCCGCGGCGGGCGAGCGCCAGGGCAGCGAGCTGGCCGGGTGGTTCGCGGCGCACGCGGCGCGGGTCGCCGCCGAGCGGCGCGACGAGCCGGCGCGCAGCCAGCACGCGGCGCGCGCGCTGGTGCTCGACCCCGAGGTCGCGCGCGCGCAGCGGCGCGCCGCCCAGGCGCGCGTCGACGAGGGCAACTTCGAGGAGGCGCGCGAGCTGTGCGCGCTGGCGCTGGCGCTCACGCCACGCGATCTGGAGCTCGCCGAGCTGTCGCGCCGGCTCGCGGCGAACGCCGCCCCCAGGGCGCCCGAGCCGCCGCGGCCCAGGCTGGCCCCGCCAGTCGCCGCGAAAAAACCCGCGCCCCAGGCGGCGCCCAAGAACCCGAAGGCGAACCCGAAGGCGAACCCGTCGCCCAACCCGAGCGCCGACCCGAGCCCCAAAGCGAAAGCGAAGCCGGCCCCGCCGAAGCGCCGCTGACCTACATCAGCGCGTTTTGCCCCTCTTGCCACGTGGCTTTCCCAGCGCCTAAGCTGGGGATTGGGGGAGGTGCGGTATGGACGGTGAACCCGTGGTAGCGGACGCTCGTGAGTTCGTCCGGCTGGTCGATGAGCTCGGTGACCTCGAACAGGAGCGAACCGGTTCGGGAGGGCTCTCCGGTGGCTCGGCCGCACGGCGCGCGCGCGTCGAGCGGCGCATCATGGAGCTGCTCGGTGCTGCCATCCCCGCCGAGGAGCGGCGCGCCGGCGTGCGCGTGGTCACCAATGTGCCCGTGAAGGTGAAGATCGGGCTCGCGACCTCGCCCGGCAAGGTCGCCGACGTCGGCGCCGGCGGCGCGTTCGTCGAGACCAGCCTGCCCGGCCTCATCGGCGACATCGTCGACGTCGAGGTCGAGCGCGCGCGCGGCTCGATGATCCCGAGCCACGGCTTCCATCTGCGCGGGCACGTCGCGTGGCTCGCCCCCGCCGACAAGCGCCGGCCTTCGGGCCTGGGCGTCGCCTTCACCGCCACCACCGAGCCCGACGAGCGCCGGCTGCGTCGCTTCGTGCTCGACCTGCTGCGCGAGCACGTCGTCCGCTCGCACGAATAGTCCAATCTACTCGACCTCGCTGGGCGCGTAGCGCAGCGCGCGACCCTCGCCGCGCCGGCTCACCCGTCCGGACCCGACCAGCGCGCGCAGCGCGAGGGTTAGCGCGGAGCGACCGACGCCGAGCCGGCGCGCGAGCTCGCGCGGCGGCAGCGGCTCGGACCCGGCGGCCAGACACTTGAGCACGCGATC
>JBKJOI010000647.1:0-8195 GCA_046595695.1 Haliangiales bacterium
GTCGTCTCGGCCGCCTCGGTGAAGCGCGAGCCGATCCCGCTGGGCGAGTTCGATTACGAGAAGCTGCAGCGCGACGAGTACCCCGCCAACGCGCGCCGGCTCGGCATCGAGGGCCCGGTGCGTATGAAGCTGCTCGTCAGCGCGCAGGGTCGCGTGATCCAGACCGAGCTCATCAAGGGTCTCGGCCACGGCCTCGACGAGAAGGCCGTGCAGCTGGCAAAGAAGCTGAAGTTCAAGCCCGCCATCGATACGAACGATCAGCCCGTCGCCATGTGGCTCACGTGGACGTTCAACTTCATCGTCCCCGAGTGAGAAGTAGAACAGGGGCGGCGGGAGCGGCGGGCGCCGCGCTCGTCCTGGCGCTCGCCATCGCCATGGCGTGGCCGGGCGCCGCGCTCGCCCAGGAGCCCGCGCCGGCCTCGCCGCCCGACTTCGAGCCGCCCGTGCTGGTCGAGTTCGTCTCCGCCGACTACCCCGCCGAGGCGCGCGCCGCCGGGCTCGAGGCGGTCGTCGTGCTCACCATGCTGGTCGGTGCGGACGGCACCGTCACCGACGTGTTGGTCACGACCGGCGCCGGGCACGGGTTCGACGAGGCCGCGGCCCTGGCCGCGCAGCAATTCACGTGGACGCCCGGGCACGCCAAGGGCAAGCCGGTGCCGGTGCGGGTCACGTACGCGTATCGCTTCACGCTCGACGAGGCGCCCGCCGCGGCGCCTGCCGAGGCCCCCGACCAGGCGCCCGACTCCACCGGCGTGATCGAAGGCGAGCTCTACGAGCGCGGCACGCGCGTGCCGATCGTCGCCGCGGGCGTCGTCGCGGTGCCCGCGAACCAGGACGGCGCGGCCCCCGTCGCCGAGACCACCACCGATACGGCCGGCCGCTTCCGCCTGGAGGGCCTGCCGCCCGGGCGCTACCTCGTGATCGTCGGGTCCTCCGAGCACCGGCGCGGGCGCTTCGCCGAGGAGGCGGTGGCCGCCACCGCGGTGCGCGTGCGCTACTACCTCGAGCGCAAGGACTACAACCCCTACCAGACCACGGTCGTCGGCGATGCGCAGCGCGAGGAGATCGAGCGCCGCGCCATCTCGATCGACGAGGCGACGCGGATCCCGGGCACGCGCGGCGACGCGCTGCGCGCCGTCGAGAGCTTCCCCGGCGTGGCGCGTCCGCCCTTCGGCAGCGGCCTCCTGGTGGTCCGCGGCGCCAACCCCGAGGACTCCGCGTCGTACATCGCCGGGCACTGGGTGCCGCTCACCTACCACTTCGGCGGCCTCACCTCGGTGGTCAACTCCGACCTGCTGTCACGCCTCGACTACCTGCCCGGCAACTTCTCGGCGCGCTTCGGGCGCGCCATCGGCGCCATCGTCGACGTCGACGTGCGCGCGCCCAAGCGCGAGCGCTGGACCGGCTACGTCGACGCCGACGTGATCGACGCCGGCTTCCTGCTCGAGGGCCCGGTCGGCGACGGCTCGCTCGCCATCGCGGCGCGGCGCAGCTACATCGACGCGGTGTTCACGGCGATCGTCCCCGACGACTCGGGCCTCGATTTCTCGCAGGCGCCGGTCTACTACGACTACCAGCTGCTGTGGGCGACGCCGGTCGCGGGCGGCCGGCTCACCCTGTTCGTCTTCGGCGTAGACGATCAGCTCCGCTTCGCCTTTGGCGATCCCTCCGAGCTCGATCCGTCCTTCCGCGGCGACGCGCGCGCGCACACCGGCTTCCACCGCGCCCACGCCACCTTCCGCAAGGAGCTGACGCCGACCACGGAGCTCACCCTGTCGGCGGCGAGCGGCTACGGCGCCGTCGACTTCTCGGTCGGGCCCGGGCTGGCGTTCTCGGCCGACTTCTTCTTCAACTCGTACCGCGCCGAGCTCGCCCACCGGCCGTTCGAGCACGTGCGCGTGATCGCCGGCACCGAGGGCCAGTTCTTCCCCTACGTCGTCGACGTCGCCGGACCGCGCCCGCCCGCCGAGGGCGAGGTGCCGACGCCGCCGTCTTCGCGCGACCAGTTCGTCGCCCACGACCGGAGCTTCGAGTGGACGCCCGCCTTCTACCTGGAGGCGGCCCTCGACGTCGGCCACGGCCTCACCGTCACGCCCGGCGCGCGCTTCGACTGGTACCGGGTCGCCGATGCGTTCGTCGCCGATCCGCGCCTGTCGGTGCGCTGGGAGGCCGGCCGCCACACCACCCGTTTCGGCCTGGGCCGGTTCTCGCAGGAGCCGCAGCCGTACGAGACCAACGCCGTCTTCGGCAACCCGGACGTGAACCCCGAGCACGCGGTGCACCTGTCGCTCGGCCACGACGTGCAGCTCTCCGGCCCGATCAAGCTGGAGACGACCTTCTACTACAAGTGGATGCAGGACCTGATCGTGCGCAGCGACGAGCGCACGCTGCGCGAGAGCGGCCGCGTGGACAGCATCGCCTACACCAACGACGGTGTCGGCCGCGTGATCGGCGCCGAGGTGCTACTGCGCCACGAGTTGGGCCGCCGCTTCTTCGGCTGGGTCAGCTACTCGATCAGCAAGAGCGAGCGCCGCGACGGCCCCGGGCTGGCGTTCCGGCCCTTCCAGCTCGACCAGACCCATGTGCTCTCGCTGGTCGGCAGCTGGAAGCTGCCCTGGCGCATGGAGGCCGGCTTCCGCTTCCGCTTCGTCACCGGCAACCCCGAGACGCCCGTGGTCGGCAGCATCTACGACGCCGACGCCGACGTGTACTTCCCCATCCCCGGCGTGTCGGGCAGCGAGCGCGTCGGCGCCTTCCACCAACTCGACGTGCGCGTCGATCGCCGCTGGGTCTTCGACAAGTGGATGCTGACCGCGTACCTCGACATCCAGAACGCCTACAACCGGCTCAACCCGGAGGGCTACTTCTACAGCTACGACTACCGCGACAAGGCGGTGGTGAGCGGCCTGCCCATCATCCCGAGCATCGGCGTGAAGGGCGAATTCTAGAATGCTCCGCGGCACGACCCGCTTCACGGTGCTGCGCCCGCTGGGCGCGGGCGGCATGGGCCTGGTCGACCAGGCGCTGATGCCGAGCTTCAACTGATTCCCTCGTCGTTTCCTGCCGTTCCGTCCTTCGCGAGACTTTCTTCGCCTTTCTTCGAGAAAGGTCCGCAACCGTCCTACCCGCCCTCCGATACCTCTCCTGCAAACGGGACCGCAAGTCCCCCGACCAGGAGAAACGACGATGGGCAACGACCTGCAGCTGAACGGCCTCGACATGGGGAGGGCCCAGTTCAGCCACCTGCACGACATCGAGGCGGGCAGCCGCAACTACGACATGCGCAACCCGATGGACGCTCGCGCCTTCGCCGACGACGTCCTGGACGGCCACCTCGACGGCAAGTCGCAGTACGCGCCGGGCGAGGAGTGGTCGGGCGTCATGCTCGAGGGCTCGACCATCACCGCCGGTGATCGCAGCTACGACCTGCGCGATGCCGGCCAGTACGCGCGCTTCATGCGCGACGCCGCGGACGGCCAGATCGACGGCCAGGTCCTCCGCGAGCGGCCCGCCGGCCGCATCACCGTGCCCAGCCACGGCGCTGGCGGGAGCGCCGGCGCCCCGCTCGACTCCGCCGAGGCCGACAGCCTCGCGGACATCGCGCAGAACCCGCTCTACGCCCTGGTGGACGACCACTGGGAGCGCACGGGCGCCAGCGCGCCCCCGACCGCGCCGCAGGTGGGTAGCCCGGCGTACGTCGAGACCCGCGACCACGCCAGCAACAACGACTACGCGAGCTGGACGCGCGAGGACTGGAAGCAGGCCATCAAGGCCGATCCCGAGAAGTACACCGCCTTGTTCTCCGAGCTGGCGATGACCGACGGCGGGCTGTCCGATGACGTGACCGAGCACATGAGCGAGGTCCAGCAGTTCGTCGGCGCCGAGCTGCAGCGCTTCAACCGCGACATGGTGCTGCTGAAGTCCATCCAGGACGCCAACCACGAGACCCTCAAGGCGCTGGCTCAGATCCGCGTGTAGCCCGGCCCCCTCGCGCGCCACGAAGGCGAAAGGACACGACATGAGCTTCCTGGAAGGAATCGTCGAGAAGGTGGGCGTCGCCTGCGGGATGGACCCCGAGGACGCCGAGAAGCTGGGCGATATCGCGAGCTGCGGGGTCAACATCGCCCTGGGCAACTACGCGGGCGCGGGCGCCGACGGCCTGGACCTGTTCGGCCTGGACGACGAGGTCCCCTGGCTGGCCGCCGGCCTGGAGATGTACGGCGGCGACCCCCTGGGTGCCCAGGTCGGCGCGGAGCTCGGTCTGAGCGACCTCCCCCCCGGTCGCGAGCCCGGCGCGGTCGCACCGGCGGACGGCGGGCAGCCGGGCCTCTCTTTTGCCGTCGAGATCGCCATCTCGCTGCCCATCCAGGTGTGACCGCTGGGGCCCGCCGCCCATCGAAGCTCGCCGAAGTCGCGCTTCCCCTCGGCTTCGCGCAGGGATAAAATCTGAGGCCGATGCGCCTTATTCGTTCGCCTGGGCTCCTCGCGGGGGCAGTGGCTCTCACGATTCCTCTGCTCCTCTCACGGGCCGCGCACGCGCAGGCCATCCCGGATGACCAGGCGATCGAGCTGCAGCTCTTCCAGCCCGCGGTCGGGCCGCAGCAGTTCCTGACCGTGAGCGGCGCGAACGTGATGGCCAACAAGCAGTTCCAGATCGGCCTCGCGTTCACGTACATGACCGGCGGGCTGGTCGTCTACAACGTCGACCCGATGGACAACCTGACCACGCGCACCGAGGTCGTCGACACGATCATCGGCGGCCAGCTCGGCGGCGCGTACGGCTTCGGCGATCGCTTCCAGCTCGGCGTGATCGTGCCGATCACCCTGGCGATGAGCGGCGACGGCCTGGACACCGAGACCGGCAACGGGCTCATGGGCGGGCTCTCGGTCACCGGCTTCGGTGACGCGGTCGTCGAGTTTGCCTGGCGCTTCTACGACCGCGATGGGCTCACGCTCGCCGCGATCCCGGCCGTCACCCTGCCCACCTCGGCGTCCTTGTCGGCGTCCCCGGGCGTGCAGTCGGGCGCCTTCCTCGGCGACGACCTGCCTGGCTTCCGGCCCAAGGCCGCGCTCGAGTGGAACGCGCCCAGCGGCAAGCTCACCTTCGGCGCCAACCTCGGCTTCCTGGTGCACAAGCCGCGCACGCTCTACTCGACCGAGGTCGGCCAGCAGATCCTCTACGGCGCGGCCGCCGCGTACCACGTGACCGATCGCTTCGACGTCGTCGCCGAGCTGTTCGGGCGCAACGGCTTCTCCGCCGACGTCGACGCCAACCCGCTCGAGCTCGACGGCGCGCTGCGCGTCGGCGTCACCAGCTCGCTGACCGTGCTGGTCGGCGGCGGCGGCGGCATCATCTCCGGCCTGGGCTCGCCCGAGGTGCGCGTGTTCGCGGTGGTGAGCTGGTCGCCCGACTTCGGCGACTCCGACGGCGACGGCGTGAACAACATGCGCGACCGCTGCCCGCAGCAGATGGAGGACAAGGACGGCTGGCTCGACACCGATGGCTGCCCCGAGGCCGACAACGACGACGACAAGGTCGCCGACGCCGAGGACAAGTGCGCCGACGAGGCCGAGGACAAGGACGGCCACGAGGACGACGACGGCTGCCCCGAGGTCGACAACGACAAGGACGGCATCGCCGACCTCCAGGACCGCTGCCCCGACGACGCCGAGGACAAGGTCGCGCCGCGCGCCACCGACGGCTGCCCGGCGGGCAAGACCGACTCCGACGACGACGGCGTCGCCGACCTGGGCGACAAGTGCCCCAACGACAGCGAGGACATGGACGGCTTCGCCGACGACGACGGCTGCCCCGACCTCGACAACGACCTGGACGGGCTCGCCGACGACGCCGACGGCTGCCCGGCGGTCGCCGAGGACAAGGACGGCTACGACGATGCCGACGGCTGCCCCGAGCTCGACAACGACCAGGACGGCATCGCCGACACCCAGGACAAGTGCCCGGGCGAGGGCGAGACCGTGAACGGCGTGGGCGACTTCGACGGCTGCCCCGACAAGGGCGGCAAGCGCATCGCCTACATGGACGGCAACCGCGTCATGCTCGAGGAGAAGGTCGGCTTCGACGGCGGGCGCATCAAGGCCAAGTCGAACAACCTGCTCGACCAGACGGCGCTGACCATGCGCGCCGAGTACTCGGTCAAGAAGTGGCGCGTCGTGGTCGCCGCCGAGAAGCAGAAGAACGACGAGCTGACACGCGCGCTCTCGCAGCAGCGCGCCGAGGCCATCCGCGCCTACCTCATCTCGAAGGGCGTGCCCGAGGCGAACATCGAGGCGCTCGGCGTCGTCGGCGACACGCCGACGGTGGTCGTGGTCGCGCTCGAGCGCACCGAGGCCGCGCCGCCCGCGGACGGCGCGGCCGAGCCGGAGCCGGTGATCGAGTAAGCTCACCGGGTCGTGCCGCGCCCCACCCCGTCGCCACCTCCGCTGCTCTTGACCGCCGCGCTCGTGCTCGCCGCCTGCGGCGACGACCTGGCCAAGCCGGGCGTGATCGCGAACCTGCGCATCGTCGGCGTGCAAGCCGAGCCGCCCGAGGCGCCGCCCGGCGTCACCGTCGAGCTCGCCAGCCTGGTGCTCAGCCCTGACGCCACCGCGGCCATCGAGCGCGTCTGGGCGGCGTGCGTCATCGCGCGCGGCCAGAGCGCCGCCGGCTGCGTCCTGCCCGCGGGCGGCGCGCTGCCGCCGCTGTGCGCCGCGGATCCCGAGGCACCGCTGTGCGTGATCGGCGGCAGCGAGACCGCGAGCTACACGCTGCCGCAGCGCGCGCTCGCCGGCCGCGGGCCCGGCGAGACCGGCCAGGTCATCATCACGCTGCTCGCGGCCGCCACCGCTGACGGCGGTGCTTCGGCGTGCACCGCGGCGCTCGAGGATCCCGCCGCCGCACCCGAGTCCTGCCGGGTCGCGGTGAAGCGCGTCAACGTGCTGCCCGAGCCCTCCGCCGCGGCGAACGCCAACCCGCGCCTCGCCGGCTTCGCGCGCGACGGCGACACGCTGATCGTCAGCCTCGAAGGCGGGGCCGTCGAGACCACGGCGGAAGGCCCCGAGGCGCTCTTTCTGTCCTGGTACGTCACCGGCGGCGAGCTGGAGAAGTTCCGCACCGACGCCGACGCCGAGGGGCTGTCGAACGTGTGGACGCCGCCCACCGAGCCGGGGAGCTACGGCGCCGCAGTGGTCGTCCGCGACGGCCGCGGCGGCGAGAGCTGGCAGGTCACGACGCTCTCCGTTCCCGCCCCATGACGAAGAAGAAGTCGTTCTTCGGCGGCGCGGCGCGCGCGCTGGTCGCGGCCCTGGGGCCCAGCCTGGGCGATCAGCTCGCGGCCGGGCGCCCCGCCGTCGACACCCCGTCGCCGCAGGCGGCGCGCGTGGCGCGTGACCAGGCCGCGGCGCACTGGGCCGGCCGGCTCGCCGAGGCGGAGACACGCGCGGCGACCTTGGCGTGGGAGCGCGCCGTGCAGAACGACGCGAGCGACGCCGCGTCGTGGTCGATGCTGGCGCGCGCGCGCTTCTTCCTCGCCGACGGCTTCCTGATCCTCCGCCAGGAGACCGGCGACGCCGCGGCGGCGCGCGAGCTCGTCGCCACCCACGAGGCGGGCGCGGCGGCCGCAGAGGCCGGCCTGCGCGCGACCTCGCCCGAGCTCGCCCGGCGGCGCGCGCAGGGCGTGCCGATCGCCGACGCGATCGCCGGGCTCGACGCGGCGGCGATGCCGCTCGCCTTCTGGTGGGCGCAGAACACCATCCTGTGGGCCAGCGCGCGCGGCCTGACCGCCCTCCTCCGCTACCACCAACCGGTCTTCCAGGTGATGGAGCGGGTCGCCGCGCTGGCGCCCGAGACCTGGTACGGCGGGCCCGACCGCTACTTCGGCACCGTGTTCGCGGCCGCGCCCGCCTTCGCCGGCGGCGACCTGCAGAAGGGCCGGCGGCACTTCGAGCAGAGCCTGGCGCGCGCGCCCGACCTCATCGACACGTACGCGCTCTACGCGCAGCTGTACGCCCGGCCGGCCAAGGACGACGCGCTGTATCAGCAGCTCGTGGCGCGCGCGCTCGCGACCCCGGTGGATGTCATTCCCGAGCTCGTCCCCGAGCAGACGATCGCGAAGCAGAAGGCGCAGAAGCTGCTCGGCAGCGCGCGCTAGGACCAAGCCACAGTGAAGATGACCGGTTCGGACCGCGGCGCCGCG
>JBKJOI010000810.1:0-7659 GCA_046595695.1 Haliangiales bacterium
ATGCTGACCCGCGGGCTGCCGAAGCTGTGAGCACGCCGAAGCGGCGCGGGCGGCGCGGGCGGCTGCAGCTGAACGAACGAGTGGCAGGCCGAGTCGCCACTGTAGCCAAAGTAAACAATTTCTTACGAAGCAATAAGTAAGTAATAACAATAATATACAACTATCGACCCTACGGTCCGGTGTTTGCAGCGCATTGCGTCAATGCTGACCAGAACCGCGACGCCCGCGCTCCTCGTTGCTCTCGCCCTCGCGCTCCCCGGCCTCTGGTCGTGCGCAGACCCCGCCGCCTCGGGCAGCGGCGCCACGACCTCCGGAGCGGCCGGCACCGTCGAGCTCAGCGCCGACGCGATCACGATCGACGGCCGACCGGTGCTGCTGCGCGGCGGTACGATCCAGTGGTTCAAGCTCCCGCCCGAGACGTGGGACGACCGCCTGCGCCGCTTCAAGGCCGCTGGCTTCAACACCGTGGACGTGTACGTGGCGTGGCGGAACCACGAGCCGGTCGAGGGCCAGTTCGACTTCACCAGCTTCGATCTGCGCCGCTTCCTCGATCTCTGCGCGCAGCACGGCCTGTACGTCTACCTGCGCCCGGGTCCGTACATCACCAACGAGATGGACGGCGGTGGCGTGCCGGCCTGGGTGTTCGCGAAGACCTCGAAGCGCACGCGCGACGCCGTCCACGCCGACGGCACGCTCAACCTGCGCACCAACGATCGCGACTACCTCGACGCGGTCGAGCGCTACTTCGGCGCCGTGAACGAGGTCGTGCGCCCCTACCTGCACACCAACGGCGGCCCGATAGTGCTGTACGGCATCGAGAACGAATACAACTGGTTCCAGACCTTCTTCGACCTCGACAAGCTCGCCGAGCTGCCCGGCGGCGTGGAGCGCCCCGCCGACCAGGTCCCCGACGTCTCGGGCTACTTCACGGCGCTGCGCGACATCGTGCGTGCCGACGGGATCGACGTCCCGATCACGACCTGCCCGGGCGACGGCACGGCCAGCGCCACCGGTGACGTCGCCGGCATCGTGCCGATGCCCAACGTCTACGCCGGGCTCGACCACGCCGAGTACACCGGCTGGGCGCTGCTGCGCGAGATGCACGATCCCGCGCAGCACGGCGGCGTCTACGTCAACATGCCCACCGGCATCACCGAGACCGATCGGCCGGCCACCACGATGCGCCGGCTCGTGCTCGGCGGCATGGACGCGGTGCTGCAGTTCAACACCTTCGGCAGCCACGCCGAGGGCCGCATGAACGCGGTGGTGCTGAACGGCGGCGCGGTGAACGACGTCGAGTCGTTGCTCGCGACCCTGCGCAAGATGACCGACGTCGGCTGGGGCACCGCCGGCACCGCCTTCGTGCGCCCCGCGGTCGGCTACTTCCACAACGTGCTCGACTACTACGGCACGGTAGGCCCCTCGGGCACGCTGCGCGAGAGCTTCGCCGATGCGCGACGCACCAACCTCTTCCTGGACGCTTTCGAGCCGCTGATCGCGGGCGCGGGCGCGCCGGCGCGCACCACCGACGCCTGGATCACCGCCGGGATCGCCGGCCTCGACCGGCGCGTGCGGGTGCGCTCGGGCGCAGTCGGCACCCAGGATCCCGATTCGACCTGGCGTCGCATCAGCTACTGGCTGCCGCTCGACGGCGGGGCCGCCCTGCTCGGTCTCTACAACGACGGCGCCGCGCCGCGCGTGCTCGGTCAGCGCAGCCTCGAGGCGTTCGGCGAGCGCTTCCCGCGCTTCTCGCAGCTGACCGTCCCGGTCGAGGCCTCGGCGGCCGCGGCCGCAGGCGCCGGCCGCACCCACGAGTACACCCAGCTCGTGCCCATCCGCTTCCCGCTCGGCGAGCTGACGCTGGCCTACTCGACCAGCGAGATCCTCACCTTCCGCACGATCGGTGACGAGCGCGTGCTGGTCGTCTACGGCCCAGCGGGGACGGACGGCGAGCTGCGCCTCGACGGCGCCGGCGTGACCGTGGCGGCGCACGACGCCGGGGTGATCGTGCACGAGCAGCGCGACGGTCAGGTGACGCTCGGCTGGCGCCACGGTGCGCCGCAGAGCGTCGTGGTCGTGAGCGCGGCCGGCGTGCGCACGCGCGTGCTGGTGCTGGACACGCGCGCGGCGGGCCGCACCTGGATCGTGGAGCGTCCGGTCGTCGGCGAGATCCTGCTCGTGGGCCCTGCGTACGTCGACGGCGCCAGCGCGACTGGCGCGCTCGACGTCGAGCTCGAGCCCGGCGCCGCCGAGGTCTCGCTGACCGTCTTCTCGGCCGCACCGGTCGCGCTCGCCGGGCTCTCGCCGGCGGCGGCCTGGGATGCCACGACCCGGCTCTCGCGCTGGACGGCGGCAGCGGGCGCGCCCCCGGCCGTGACGGTAGACCTGCACGACGGACGCGGCCGCGCCGACGTCGCCGAGGCCGAGCTAGGCCACCCGACCGCCGGCTGGGAGTCGCTCGGCGACGCGCCCGACGAGCTCGAGCGCCACGGGATCTACGAGGGCCACGCCTGGTACCGCGCCGAGGTCGTGCTCGACGCCGCGCAGGCGCAGCACCCCGGGCCGCTGTGGATCGACTCGGTCAGCGACTTCGCCGCGCTCTACGTGAACGGCGTGTACGTGCTCACGCTCGCACCGCTCGGCACCGAGGTGAGCTCGGGCAGCGCCGACGCCGACTACCGGTTCGAGCTGCCGGCGGGCGTCCTGCACGCCGGGCGCAACGAGATCGCGCTACGCGTCGAGATCTGGGGCCACGGCAGCTTCATGTGGCCGCGCGGCCGCGTGCGCTCGATCCCGGTGCCCGGCCTCGGTCCGGTGGCAATCCCGGGCCTGCGCGTCAGCGCGCCCGCGCTCGGGTTCGATTCGGTGAAGGGCGTGATCGGGCGTGCGCACCTGGGCGGCGTGCCGGTGCGCGCCTGGCGGCTGCGCGCCGGCCTGGGCGGCGATGTGGAGGGCTGGGCCGCCGAGCTCGACCAGCCCGGCTGGGCCGAGGCCCACGTGCCGCTTTTGCTCGCGCCCGGCCAGGTGCTCTGGTACCGCACCCGCTTCCGCGGCGACGCGCTCCCGGATCCCGCCGCCTGGTTTGCGCCGGTGGTGCTGTCGCTCCAGGGTCAGCGGTCGCGCGCGACAATCTACCTGAACGGCCGCATCATCGGCCGCTGGCTCGCGCCCGACGCGAACCTGCGGCGCGGCAGCTGGCTCAGGCCCACCCGTGACGCGTGGATGAACACCAGCCCCGACGACTTCCCGGTCGCCCGCCAGCTGCTCCGCGAGGGCGACAACACGCTCGTCGTCGTGCTCGAGGACATGAGCGACGCGAGCCGCGGCGAGCCTGCCGGGCAGCTCGACGCGCTCGCGCTGCGTCCCGCCCGCGAGAACCGATCGGCCCAGGGCACGAGCGTCAGCTACGTCGAGGCACCGCTCGCGCGGTTCGAGGTCACGGTCTCGTCGATGCCGTGAGCGACCCACGGGCGGCGCGGGCGCACGCGGCGGGCCTACCCGCTCGGGTGCGGGTTCGGTCAGCGGGCTCCAGCGAGCGAGCGATCAAGGATGGGGTCGAGTGTGATTGGCCATACAGTCAGTGGGCAATGTGAGGTGACTCGCCCGCCATCGCGCGATCAGAAGGCGCCGGCGGCCGCGCAGCAGCGGTAGCCGACGTCGGCCGAGGCGCGTTCTGGCCCACGCTTGTCGGCGCGCGAGCAGCGGCCATCGCGGCCGTCGCCCGCCGAGCTGCCGCGCACCTGGGTTTCTTCCACCCATTCGGCCGCGTTGCCGCTCATGTCGAAGACGCCCGCGGCCGACACGCATTCCTTGAACGTCCCCGAGGGCACGAGCGCCGCATGCTTGCCGCCGCGCAGGTTGCATCGCCCCTCGGCGTAGCGATCGCCATACGGGTAGCTCGCGCCATCGGGGCCGCGACACGCGCTCTCCCACTCGGCCGCGCTGCACAGCCGCTTGCCGCGATCGCTGCAGGCGCGCCGCGCCTGCGCGAGCGTCACGCTGGTGGCGGGCGTGAAGCCCTCGCCGGGCGCCTCGAAGGCGTCGATGCAGAAGCTGGGCGGCCCGGAGGCGACCCGCATGCCAGGCGGGCACGGCTCGAGCGGCCGCGCGCCGACGCCGCCATCGCCGCTCGCGGCACCCGCACCGCCGCCCTGCTCCACTCCCGGCGGGCCACCGTCACCCGCGGGGTGCAGCGCCTCGACGGTCGGCTCGCGTACGCGGTCGCGCTCGCCGTTCGAGCGCGCGACCGCCACGGCGATGCCGAAGACGCCGGCGGCCACGATGGACAGCGCGCCCAGCCAGTGGCGCAGCGAGATGCCACGCAGCGCGGTGAGCGCGCCGCTGAGCGGCGGCGGCGGCGCGGCCGGCAACACGCGCGAGGCCGGGCGGTGCGTGGGCGCGCGCGGCGAGACCGGACCGGGCGTGGCCGCGCGCAGCGGCGGCTCGGGCACGCGGCCGGATGCAGGGAGCGGCGTGGGCGACGGCGTCGGCACCTGCGCCGGCGCGCCCGAGGCGCCCGGCCCGGGCCTCCACGGCGTACGCGGCGGCCGGATGATCGCGGTGCCACGCGGTGGCTCGGCCGGCTCGTCGTCGGGGAAGTCGGGGTCGGGGACCACGCCGTCGTCCTCGGCGATCTTCGGGTAGTGCCGGGTGGGTGCGTCCTCGAGCGAGCCGATGGTCACGGCGCGCCCGTGCGTCTCGAGCGTCGGTGTGGCCAGGTCGTCGAGGGCGCCCAGCTTGTGCAGCAGCAAGAGCGGGTCGTCCGGGCGCAGCGCCGGCTCCTCGGCGAGCCCGGCGGCGAGCGCCGCGGACAGCGCGGGTGCCTCGAGCTCGAGCCGCGTGATCAGGTCGGCCACACCCGCCGGCGTGGCGTCGGGCACCGGGGTCGCGAGCGTGAGCTCGGCGAGCAGCAGCGCAAGCCCCCAGACGACCCTCGCCGGCGCGGGCGGCTCGCCGCGCGCGAGCTCGGGCGCGACCGGCCGACCCGCCGCGGCGAAGGCGGCGCGCGTCGCGATCGGCTCCAGGTGCGCCCACAGGCCCAGCCCGGAGAGCTTGGGCTCGCCGCCGTCGACGGCAATGTCGTCGGGGTGCAGGAAGCCGTGCACGAAGCCGCCCGCGTGCGCCGCGGCCAGCACATCGGCGACCGCGCCGCCCAGGTGCCTGAGCTCGGCGGGCGCGAGCCGCGTGGCCTCGCCGAGGTGGGCGGTGAGCGGCACGCCGGCGCCGGGCGCGAGCGCGACGAAGCAGCCGCCCTCGTGGATCCCGACCTCGAAGATCTTGCGCAGCTGCGGGTGACCGAGCGCGCGCGTGCGCAGCACCGCGGCGCAGAAGCGGCGGCGCCAGGCCTCGTCGGGGAGGAGCTCCTCGCGGATCGCCCACAGCACGACCTCGACCTCGACGTCGTGATCCAGCCCGTGGTACGCGCGGAAGGCAGGCCCCCCGCCCTGCTCGCCGACGACCTCGTAGCGCCCCGCGAGGCGGGTGCCTGGTCGAAGCAACATTCCCGGAGGAGAGGATAACCTACAAGGCGGCGTCGGCGCAGCAGCGGTAGCCGACGTCGTCGAGCGTGCGCTCGGGTGTGAGCGCGAGCGGGCTCGAGCAGCGACCGTCACCTGAGGCGGCGGATGAACCGCCGCGCAGCTGGCCCTCGGCGACCCACTCGGCCACGTTGCCCGACATGTCGCGCGCGCCCGAGGCCGAGACGCACTTCTCGAAGCTGCCCGCGGGCGCGACCGGGCGCCCAGGACCCAGGTTACACAGCGGCTGCCCGGTGGGCTTGCCGCCCCACGGGTAGCTCGCGCGCTTCTCGCCGCGGCACGCGAGCTCCCACTCCTTGCCCGCGCACAGCCGCTTCTTTTGCGCGCTGCAGGCGGCGCCGGCGTGCTCGTGGGTGACGCCGGTCAGCGGCGCACGATCCACGGCGTGGGCCTCGTCTCGATCGATGCAGAAGCGCTCCTTGCCGTCGACGAGGAGCATGTCGGCGGGGCACGGTCCGGTCGGCGCCAGCACCGCGGGCGGCGTGGAGGGCGCGGTCGCCGCCGTGGGCGCGGCCTTCCCGCTGGTGTCGCGCAGCGCGGCGCGCGGCGCGCCCGCCTGCGGGCGCCAGGCCCAGAAGCCGGCGCCGCCGGCGAGCAGCAGCACCAGCACGGCGATGCCGCGGCCATTTTGCCGGCGCTCCGACAGGGCGCGCTCGGCGAACGAAGAGCCGACCGCGACCTCCGCGGTCGGGTAGCGGCGCGACGGCCGTTCGGACGACGAGGCGACGAGGGGCGCGGGCGCCTGGTCGGCGGGCAGCAGCGTGATCGGCGCGGGCGTCGGGCCGCTCGCCTCGAGCGGCGCGGGCAGCGGCAGCGGCGTGCGGTCGCGCACGGCCTGCGTGGGGTTGTCCTCGAACTCGTCCTCGAAGTCGTCGTCGCCGTCGAGGGCGACCGGCATGGCGATGTCGACGACGTAGGCGCTGTCGTCGTCGCCGTCGGCGGCAGCGGCTGCAGCTACCTGGTTGATGACGGTGACCGCGGTGGTCGCAGCGGCCTCGGCAGCGGCGGCAGCCTCGATGGCGGCGGCGAGGTCCGCGGCGGCCGCGGATTCGATCGCGGCGACCTCGCGCGAGCTGCGCGCGAGCCCGGGCGGCGCCAGCGGCAGCGCGCGCGGTTCGGGCGTCACGTGGTGGGGGTAGCGGCTCCGCGAGCGCGCGTCCTGCGCCACCGCCTTCGGTGCGGCCTCGACCTGGGGCGCCAGCCGGGCGGCTTCCGGAAAGGCCACGAACGGCGCGGGCGCCGGGGGCAGCACCGGCACGATGGGCGATGGTGGCAGCGGCAGCGGCATGGGCAGCGGCGTGACGAAGTCGAGCGGGACGGTCGCGTACTCGGCCGAGTCATCGAAGGGCCGCTCGGGCTGCCCGGCGATCGCCGTGATCGCGGTCGACGTGATCTCGTTGTGGCCGATCAGCGCCGGCCTCGGCGTGGGCCGGGCGGCGGCCGCGCCGGCCACCGGACGCGGCGTGACCCGCACCGCCGCGGCGGAGGGCGGCGGCGCCGAGGACGACGGCGGCGGCGCCGGCGTGCCTTTCGGCATCGCTCGCTGGGTCGGGCGCGGCGTCGAGGCCGGCGTCAGGCCAGGCGTCGGGCGCGGCGTCGAGGCCGGCGTGAGGCGCGGCGTGGCCCCCGAGAGCCGCGCCGCCGCTGCCGCGCGCGGCGTCGGCGGTGGCGTCGATCCGTGCGCCGACGTCCACGGCGAGGGCGCCTCGAGCGGCGCGATCGCCTGCACCTGGCCGTCGATGCCGATGGTTGGCCGGCGCGCGCGCGTGGGCGGCATGATCGCGAACAGATCCGCGGCGAGCTGCGTCGCCGACGCCGGCCGCTCCGCCGGCGCCGCGGCGAACGCGGGCCGCAGCGCCGCCTCGAGCCGGGGCCGCTCGCGCCGCAGCCGATCGCGCAGCACCGCGGCCTCCGCGCCGCTCTCGGCGGCCTGGCCGAGCGCGACCTCGGCGAGGATCACCGCCATGGCGTAGATGTCGGCGCGGCGCGACGGCACGTCACCGGTGCGCACCTCGGGCGCGAGCAGGTGCACATCGGCGCGCAGCGCGGCCAGCGCCGGCAGGCGATCGACCGCCGACCACACGCCGACGCCCGCCAGCCGCGGCCACTCGCCCGCCATGAC